>CAZNNX010000015.1:2415-31348 GCA_964574485.1 uncultured Saprospiraceae bacterium
TTCCGACTGAACTCTACCAGCTTGTCATGGCGCTTTTCCATTATCAAAAACCAAGATTCTATCCCTAAAATCAGTATCATCTGTATCTCTTTTGTTGGAATTGCATTTAAAACACAGTGCCTGATAATTTGATAAATCATCTGCTCCTTTCCAGTTTTTGGGCACTATATGATCTACTTCCAAAGCACGTTCTGAAGATGGAATGCCACACAACTCACAAACATTGTTAGCTCTGTTTAGAACCTGATATCTGATACTACCGTTTACAGGACTTCTGTTTTTTCGACGATGATTCCAGATCATCATTCCTCTCTTCTGCTTATATTCTTCTATTTTTTCAGAACAATAATCAATCAATTGCTGTCTTTCCTCGGTATTTAAATTTTCAAATCCCTTTAACTGATAAATATTTTTCTCCTTTTCAACTATATCATTATTTCTCAAAACCTTACCCACCATTTGATTGACTCTCTCCGTATAATACTCTATCTGACTGTAGTCATTCTGTACCAAATCCAGAGCTATTTCTTCTGCCTTTGCTTTTCCATTATTTAACAATAGATGTCGAATCATCACAGGTTGATACACGTGACTCATTCGCATTTTACTGAGAAGGTATTCTTTAAGTTCCCTGAACATATTTTTGAATTATACGACATCTAAAATATGAAAAGACTTTTAATAATGTTGGCATTATACAGAAAATAAAAAAAGCTCCAGTTTTCTCTGAACCCTTACTTTGTGCTCCGGCTGGAAATACAAACTACAGCAATCGCACAAAATCCCCCTGAATGCTTTGTATAATATTTGCAGGTAAGTTCAATTCATTCGCCTGCTCATTCCAATAAACAATGGCATCTTGAATCTCCTGAATAACTTTTTTGGGATGTTTAATCGTGAATGTTTCGGCAATGCTGAGGACATCTGCCAGGCTAATACCCACTCTTTTTCCTCTTATAGATAAAGCCCTGCTGGTTCTGGTATAGTTCAACAAGGGATTCAAAGAATATGTAAGGTCATAGGCCGGAGAAATATTCCATTTATCCTGTTCTTCATCATAAATGAATGAGTGATTTTTTAAATGATCATCCGAATTAAAAAAGACAAGATTAAAAACCATTCTTTTAAAGAGTTCTTCCATATCTCGATGTGGAACTTTTAAAAACAAAGCCAGTTCAAAGAGGTTCTCATAACTGGAATCCCTAGGACTTTGGTAATCCCAACCTGTTAAACCGGTCGCTGTCAAAACATGTTTCTTTTTTCCCTCTTGTCGATCGAAACGAAGCGTAGCAAAATGTTTATGATCTATCAATTTAGAAGGCATCATGTAGATTCCAAGATGAGTAGCCGTTAAATAATAGCAGTATTCAATAACCTCTCGACTGTAGCCCAAATCATCATCCAAATGCAGTTTGATAAGATAGTGATTGTATTCAGAAGAATGATTCAAGTCCCCAGGAATAATTTCTCCTGAACTTTTGTGTTCTGAAATCAAAATTTTAGGCCTGGCTCCTCCTGCCGAGGAACCTATCTTGAAAATGTTCAACAATGCCTCATGATTGAGTGTTGACTCCTGCTGATCACCTTTTGTTTGTAAAACCTCTTTCAAAACAGCAACAATTTCTGTTAGGTCTATCGACGAGGATTGCGGAAGTTCTTTTCTTGGGCGATACTCCAAAGCGCCCATTCCACGGTTTGCCACATAGGCCAATTGCTCGATGACGGAGATTTTATTAAATTCTTTGTTAGCGGCTTCCAACCATTTTTTGAAAATGATATTACCAAAAACATCAGGCAATGAATCGGCAATCATGGGCGGAAGTCCTCTGAATGTTTCAGAATTATATTGACTAAACAGCTGGACTTGTGGCGTTCGTTTTAAGATTCCCGTTGCCGGAAACAAGTTATGAAAGCGTTCACTTTTAAGAAACTCTGGATTGTATTGAAAAGAAGATTTATATTGATGTTCATCAAATCCCAACCTCCCAATTTCTTGACCGAAGCAACATACCCTAATAATATCATTTTTAGCCATAGCACTAATATAAAGAAGTCAATTGTTCTTTTTCATTCCGTTTATCAATCAAAAATTGATTCAACCCAACCAATAGATCAAAGTGATTAAAAACCTTTAGCAAGGTATCAATGGTAAAGTTTTTACCTGATTCCAAATTCTGAATCGTTATTCTGGAAAGTTCGAGTAGTTCAGCCAATTCCTGTTGTGAAAGCTTTTGTTCTTTGCGATAAGACTTCACCAACTGTCCGATTTCTGATTTAACGTCTTTTATTTTTAGATTAGCTGTAAACATATTGCATAATATAATATTCAAATCTACTATATTTTAGTCTATTTGCATAATTTATTATACTTTTTAATAATTAGGTGACTTTAGTGGCACTTACAATTCATCCTAAATAATTTTTCGCTATTTGAGATTTTTTGTTAGCATTTGCATTAAAATATAATTTCAATACAACATTAAATTATAGAAACACTACAAAAAAATGATGTCTTGACTGCAAAAGAAGTTAGCAAATGCTCTGGAACAATTGAAGTCCTTACAAGATAAAGGAGTTCTTGTAAAATTTGAGTTGGCTCACATTCTTCCCATCAACTAAAATCTATTTCAGTATTATCTCCAATATTCAGGCTTTGGCTAAGTCCCTTGATGGCTGCGTCATTGCCTATAATGGAACGATGCAGGACTGCCTCTTCAATATGGGCAAAATTACCAATGATGGAATCCTTCACGATGGTATAGCGCAGTTCAGAATGATCGCCCACAGATACATGAGGGCCAATGATGCAATCACTGATTTGGCAATGTTTGCCTATACTTACCGGAGGTATAATAATGGTATTCTTAAATTGCTCTTTGAGGTTCGATTGGGGTTTGCGTTTGAGCAACATGGCATTGGTTTCCAGAAGTATCTCTTTTTTTCCGCAGTCAAACCAATTGTCAATTGTATAAGTGCTCATTTTATGACCTGCATGAATCATATACATCAAGGCATCGCTGAGCTGAAACTCGTTACGGGTTTTGATTTCTTCCTGAATGATATGCTCCAATCCCTGGCGGAGCAGGAGGGTATCCTCGATCTTGTAAATGCCTACAAGCGCCAGATTGGATTTGGGAATCTTGGGTTTTTCAACCACCTGCGTAATAAATCCCTGTTCTGATACGACCACTACACCAAATTGCCTTGGATCCTCTACTTTTTTTACGCCCAAAATAGAACCTTTTTGATCCATCATCGGTTTGAGGTCCCCGTCAAAAATCGTGTCACCCAAAACAATTAACACTTCTTCACCTTCGGAGAAATGTTCCCGCGACAACCAAATGGCATGGCCCAGTCCGAGCCTTTCTTCCTGATAAACAAAACTGATATCAAAATGGCTGTAATTTTGTTCGATATAATCGCGGATTTTATCACCCAAATAGCCAATGACAAAAACAAAGGAACCGATACCACAATCAACCAACTGATCTACTATCGAGGCAATAATGGGTTTTCCAGCTACGGGAATCAGGGGTTTGGGTTGCGTATAGGTGTGAGGTCGTAGTCTGGTACCCACGCCAGCTACAGGAATGATGGCTTTCATAATATAGGTTTATTACCCTACTAAAGTAGTGAAACTTATGCAAATTATCTGTCTAAGCGCCTGCTCTTTTCCTGCCTTCTTGCAGAACAAACAATTTAATTGTAAATTTATGTCAAATTCAATAGCTATGTCTCTGTTTGATTCTTTTGCCCCCTTGAGTTCTGAGGAGTGGAACCAAAAATTAATAAAATCCTTGAAGGGAAAGGAACTTTCTTCGCTGAACCAGCAGCCCGATCCCGAGATATCACTTTTGCCTTTTTATCGTAAGGAAAATACAGAGCCCATTGTTTTGCCTGCATTGGATACCAATGACTGGTTGATCGCATTATCCTTTTCTTCCCAAGAGCCGCAATTGCTGGACCATATCCTCAAGGCCTTGGCGCAGGGGATGAACTCCATCCGATTGAAAGATGGGTTTCCAACAGAATGGGATGCCTTTGCCAGGGCGATTTATCCGGAAATGATAGAGATGTTCTGGGATAAACCTGAGCAGGCAGAAGCTTTGCTTTCTTTTTTAAACAAGTTCCCTGAATGGAAAAAAGGGCAGGCTACAATCAGTTTGTCATCTGAGGAGCGTGAAAAGTATTTGAAAGAATTTCCCTCGCATTATCGCTTTTATCTCCTTGAGGAAAAAATAACCAAAGGTGAATTGGTGCAAAGCCTGGCTACACTATTAAAAGAAATACATGATTTTTTTGAAATGGGAATCAGTAAGGGTATGATTGCAGAAGATTTGCAGAGAAAAGTATCTGTAGGCATAGAACTTTCTGAAGACTATTTCCTGAATATTGCCTTCATCCGCGCATTGAAAAGGACATGGTTGAGTCTTCTTGAAGGCTATGGGATTGAGCAACCAGTATATTTACAGATCAGAGCCATAGGAAGTCCGGCAACAACATCAGATACTGCGGAAACCCTTTTGATTAGAAATTCAATACAGGCTCTTTCTGCGGCAATCGCGGCGGTACATAGTATAGAATTGAGTCCTGCGCATTACAGTAAGGAAAAAATAGCCTTTGGCAGACGTATCGCACTGAATCTGCAGCATATGTATAAGATGGAAAGCCATTTGGATCATTTTGATGATGCCGCCAGCGGTTCTTATTTTATTGAAAATTATACCGGAGCGCTGATAGGAGCAAGTTGGAATCATTTTTGCAATGCTGTAGATAAATAATTTGATGCAGTTGCGTACAATTTTTTGTATTGGGTGGACCTGTCTTTCCTTGGCTTTGGGAGCGCAATCATTTGCTTCCCGGCAGCAGTATGTGGAAACATTTATTCGTTTTTCCAATGAGGTCAATCATGGCCTCAGAGTAATGCAAGACGAACTGGAACCTCTGAATCAATCGCTGAATCTGTATTTTGAAAAGAAAGGCCCCTTGCCCATATACCGAAAAAAAATGATCTGGAATGATTATGCCCTATTTCCTGTCTTGCCAGATACATTATTGAGGGAATTGACCCTCGGCATTCAAAACTATGGCAGCGCAGATTTGTACAAAGCCTATGATTATGCGCTGAAAATGCAGAAAATTTATAAAAAAATAGAAGGGCATCGGCTTCTGTTGGAAACCTTAATTCCACTGTCAGCCAATGGAGAAAATACACATGAGCAAATCTATGAGCTATTGCATCATATCGAAGTAGCCTATTTTGATATGTATGCTCTAGAGGAAAGAATGTATTGGAATCTGGAAAATGAATACAGAACCCAGGCCTTGGTTTTACCCAAGTCTGAAGCAGAGTGGCTGATTTCACTGGGGGAATTAATCGATCAGCTAAAATCCAATATGAGAGCAGTTCGTGCAGGGGATTATAGTAAAGATTTTCAGGAGGGCATTGACCAATATAAAAGAGCTGAGCAAAAATGCCGGGCAGCCTGGCAGCAATATCTACAGATACAAAAGGAAAAGCCATCCCTTTATGAGATAATGGAGACCCTGCTCTCTAAAATCAGAAATATCATGGCAAAAAGTCAATTGTTGCATGCAAGGCAGGACACTCTACGGAGTAAAGGCGCTTATCAGGCACACAGTCACTGCTACAACAATGAGTTGTTGCCCTTGTATAATCGCTACGATAATGGGGTAGTGGTGTTGTATAAGCAAATTATAAAGCAAAAAAATATAAACTTATTGCCTGCAGAGGAACTTTGCTCGATGTTTGAACTTTTATATCCGGAGATCCCCGCCTATGCCTCTCTTCAAGAGAAAGAGCAGATTCCGGTGGAAGAGCTCATTGCTGCTTTTGAAAAGCGAAGGGCAGATAGTTTGGCAAGAGAAGAAGCCGAGCGGAATCGACAAATGGCAGCCTATGCCACCAATCATCTTGTTTTGCTATTGGATGTATCCAGCTCAATGCGTGACAGTACAAAAATTCCATTATTGAAAAGAGCAGTTTTAGATCTGAGCCGCCAGTTGCGAAGAGAAGATTTGATCAGCCTGGTAAGTTTTTCAGACTCCGCCCGTGTTATTTTAAATGGAATTTCAGCCATGGAGACAAAGCGCATCGAAAAGATATTAGATCAATTGGCGATTCGCTCTGGGAGTAATGTAGACAGAGGGATGAAAGAGGCTTTCCGACAGGCAGAGCGGCATTATATACCGCAGGGGAATAATCGCATCATCTTGTCTACTGATGGTAATTTTATCATGTCAGACCAAACAAAGTCTGAAATTCAGTCTTATGCAAACAAAGGTTATTATGTGTCTGTATTTTATTTTGGGAGAACTGAAGACAAAAAAATACGCAAGAATTTATCTGAAATCAGTGCTACTGGTAAGGGAACCTATCGGTATATACGAACAGACAACATAGACAAATCACTCATGGAAGAGGTGCAATCTGTAAAACGTAAATAGTTAAAATTTACTTTTTTGTAAGTTCTGCTTATATTGTGAATAGAAATGAAAGACAACATGACACAAAAGCTTTGGCTGATTTCCTTATTTATTCTTTTTTTACTTCTGTCTTGCGCAAAAGATGCAAATCAGGTGTATAGAAATTTAGCTAAGGATTTGTGTGCTTGCGTGAATGATAAATCTTTGGGTCTAAAACCTCAGGCCGCGCAGGGATTCGTGCGTTTTAGCAGTTCGGGGGGTGATTTGGAAGAGGAGATGAAGCAAATTTTTCCACAAGATAGTATGATGGCACTTCGTCAAGTTAAAATTTTAGAGAAATTACCTGAAAACTGGACCTATTGTGTTGATGAGGTGAGCAAGAATTATGTTGATGTCTATGCCGCTGAAGATCAAAAGAAAGCGGCAGAATTACTTATTTCTGCTATTAAAAAAGATAGCAGTTGTAGCCTCTGTTATGCACTGATATCTGTTGGAAATAGATAGTGTATTAAAAAAATGTAATTTTTTATTTATTTTTATTTTTACCTTACGAGGTCGAAACAGGTTTTTTTGTGTAAAATTGACCTTTCAACCACATTATATTTTATAAAATTCTTAAAAATCAACCTTTATGAGTCCATTTACCATTATGGCCCTAGCTTGGATCGGTAGTTTGATCTGGATCGGTTTTGTTATCATGACCAACAGAAAAGAGCATCCTAAGGCCTTGTTTTTCCTCTTTTTTATTGAAATGTGGGAACGTTTCTCTTATTACGGGATGCGTGCCTTATTAGTTTTATACATGACCAAAGGGTTTTTATCATACGAATTGGATAAGGCCTATGGTTATTATGGTGCCTACGGTGCCTTGGTTTATGCCACACCTCTGATTGGAGGGTTATTAGCTGAACGTTTTATTGGATACAGAAAGTCCATATTGTGGGGTGCCATTTTAATGATGGCAGGTGAATTTATTCTCATGATACCAAATGAAGCGGCTTTCCTTACAGCTCTTTCCTTACTGATTATTGGAAATGGGTTCTTCAAGCCCAATATCTCCAGTATGATTGGTAAATTCTATGCAAAAAAAGATCCCAGAAGAGACGGAGCCTTCACTATTTTCTATATGGGTATCAATATTGGTGCTTTTTTAACAGGCTTAACATGCGGTTTGGTAGGAGAAACCTACGGATTTCAATGGGGATTCTTCCTTGCGGGAATGGGCATGTTGATAGGCTTGGCTGTATATATGTATGCCATCAAAGCCAATGTTTTGGGTGATAAAGGGTATGCACCGCATGAAGCTGTTGAATTGAACGGGGCAGATGCCCTGGCAGAGCGCGTCAACAGAGGTGAGGATGTAGCCGATGAAACGGATATGGACAATGTTATTCCGGTTTATAAAAAAGTATCTGGTACAGCTGCTAAAATATTTGGCTTGCCCAGTGAATTTTTAATTTACATCTTATCTCTGGCAATGATACCTGCCCTTTGGTTTTTAATTGGGTATAATGATATCCTTGACATTTCTTTGGGACTTATTGGATTGGGTATGATTGTGTATCTGATCATCAATTCTTTTCAATACGAGCTGGTACAAAGACAACGCATTTGGGTAATTGCTACCTTATTTTTGTTTTCAGTAATTTTCTGGACTTTCTTTGAGTTGGCAGGTAGTGCCCTTACTGTATTCACTGATAAAAATGTAGCCAAAACATCTTTTATCACAACTACTATGTTCCAGTCGTTGAATCCTTTGTTTATCATGTTATTTGCCCCCGTTTTTTCCTGGTTGTGGGTAACACTTTCGAAGAAAAATATGGAGCCTGCGGCCCCTGTTAAATTTGGTATAGCACTGATTTTGTTAGGTCTTGGATTTATGGTTTTAAATCTGGGGAAAGGTGCTGCCGTTGAAGGGATGATACCTGCTATGTTTATGGTATTTTTGTATTTGTTACACACCATTGGCGAATTGGCCCTATCTCCTGTGGGATTGTCTTTGGTAACCAAATTGGCGCCAGCTACTGTAGTAGGTTTTGTAATGGGATTCTGGATGATGGCTTCTTCTTTGGCTCACCAGGCAGGAAAGAGAATTGCCCAGCTTACAGTTGTACCTGAAGATGCGCCCGCTTCTGTTTCATTGGAACTTTGCCTCGGAGTATTCACAAATTTAGGTTTGTTTGCAGCAGGTGCAGGTTTGTTATTGATTTTAGCTTCTCCGATCATTTCTAAATGGATGCACGGAATTAAATAATCTGTTTTTTTCAATAGGAATAGCCCATGGTTCTGCAATAGATGTCATGGGCTATTTTTTTAATCAAACGCTATGAATTTTTGGGCTAGTCTTCAGAAGTATATTCAGTACGGATATCTTTATTTGATTTTATTAGGGATCTCCAAAGAGTGTATATACTATTATTTTGCAGGGATCAATATTTTAAAATTTTCCAATCTAATAGATATTATCATCAGCCCCATTTCAGCGCTTACTTCTGATCCATCCATGCTTCTAACCAGCTTGTTTGCGGTTATAATCATGTATGTTATCACGGTATATTTTTCAAAGAACTATCATAAATCCTGGGTAAAAGGGATAATCAAACAGAATATAGATTTTGATAGCCTGGATCCGAAAGAGAGAACTGTATTTTTTGAAAACTTTTTTATTCGAAGTGCAGCTCTATGCTTTTTAGGGTTTTTTGTAGGAAATGGCTTAGGGGATGGTTTTGATATGGCTGAAGAAATCAGAAAGAAAGAGCCTGCTTACAATTATGTGCTCACCTACAATAGTTCAGATAAAAAGCTGATTTATTTGATAGGCACAAATAGTATGAATTATTTTTTTATTGAAAAAGGGAATCCCAATATTATTATTTCTCCTATTGGAGGAGTGAGGTCCTTGGAAAATTTGGGAGTTAAAAAATCAAAAAAATAAATTCAAATGAGTGCAAAAACTTATCAGACACCTTTTAATGTGGTTGTGTTAGCAGCTGGCCTTGGTTTTTTTGTCGACACTTTTGATCTTTTTCTTTTTAATGTATACCGGATTTCTTCACTAAAGGAATTGGGTTACAGCGGTGATAGTTTAACAAGAGCAGGAGAATTTTTATTATCTGTTCAAATGCTAGGGATGATGTTGGGCGGTATTATCAGTGGCATTTTAGCTGATAAAAAAGGAAGGGTACATGTATTGTTTGGTTCTATCGTTTTGTACTCCCTTGCCAATATTTGCAATGGATTTGTTACTGATTTGAATAGTTATGCATTGATTCGCTTTTTGGCAGGAATAGGTCTGGCTGGAGAATTGGGAGCTGGAATAACTTTGGTAGGAGAGAGCATGAGCGTAGAAAAAAGAGGTTACGGAACTATTTTTGTTGCCAGCTTGGGTGGTCTGGGTGCTGTGAGTGCCGGTTTGATTGGTGATGTTTTGCCCTGGCGTACAGCCTTTGTATTGGCAGGTGTCTTAGGCTTCCTTTTGTTGTTGTTGAGGGTGAAATCGATGGAGACGGATATTTTCAAGGAAAGTGTCAGGAAATCAAATTTCAAGGGTTCTTTCTTTCATCTGTTCAGCAAAAGGAGTAGAGTTTTTACCTACCTTGCCTGCATTGTAGTTGGTGTGCCCATATGGTATAGTGTTGGACTTCTCATTACCCTTTCCCCGGAATTAGCAGTTGAACACCAAATCAATCACCTCAAACTGGGAACTTGTTTTATACTTTTTCAGGTTGGTATTACAACGGGCGATTTATCCAGCGGCATAATCAGTCAGTTGATAAAAAGCAGAAAAAGAGTATTGATGGCTTTTATGTTCGTTGCCATAGCTGCAACGATTCTTCATTTTATTCAATTGTATCAATCTGCCAGTATTTATCTAAGTTCCTTATTGATGGGGCTGGGATGTGGGTATTTATCCGTTTTTGTAACAACAACCTCCGAATTGTTTGGAACCAATCTTCGGGTAACAGCCACCGCCACGGTGACAAATTTTATGAGAGGGGCAGTGACAATACTGATTCCTTTTCGGATTTGGGTGGAAAGTACTTTATCTTGTAGCCTGTCACAATCTTTGATAATTACAGGAATTGTTGTTTGGTCTGCGGCTCTTTTGGCTGTATTTTTTTTACCGGATACCTATGGGCGCAATTTAGACTTTGTTGAAGAATAGAGACCAGCCTACTCGATGGTGAATTGAACAAACTAATTAAATTAGAATGAATTATACGCCATCTCTGACTTAAGATAATACTGAAAATAATTTCATAATATCGAGTGTGTAATCTGATAAAAAATGTGGAATATTTAAT
The DNA here is from genome assembly GCA_964574485.1 of uncultured Saprospiraceae bacterium. Taxonomy (GTDB): domain Bacteria; phylum Bacteroidota; class Bacteroidia; order Chitinophagales; family Saprospiraceae; genus Saprospira. Next base: position 13,167 of record CAZNNX010000015.1, read on the forward strand.
AATCCATCCCGGTAAGACAAGTTTTTCAAAGAGTAGCGGATACGCAATTGGGGACCAAATTTCTCATTATATAATGTCAAGCTCCTACCCTTGACTTGTTCTTCAGATTTTACCTCAATCGGAATGATTTCATTTTCAAATTGTATCAAAAAATCTACCTCGGCCGTATTTTCGGAAGTCCAGTAATAAGGTGCATCTTCGAATTGGGCCAACAGACTTTGAAGAATGTAATTTTCGGTTAAAGCTCCTTTAAACTCTGTAAATAAACGGTTTCCTTCTGCGTATGCAGCGGGAGCCAATTTGGATAACTTTCGAATGATACCAACATCGAGTCCATAAAGTTTAAAGGCACTGAAATCCTCATATGCAGACAAGGGAATGGCAGGTTTTGTACACAATTTAACCTGATGTGCCAGTCCTGATCGGATCAACCATTGTATAGCATCCTCATATTCTCTTGCTCTTGCCCCTTTTCGAATGAGTTGGTAGACAAATTTTTTATTTTCTCTCGAAAGCTGTGCAGGCAAAGAATCAAATACCTGAGCAATTTTGGCAATATCGCTCATGATCGGGTGTTTGGCAAAATCTCCTTTATAAGAAATAATTAAATTTCCTAAAACCTGCTCCACCTCTGAAAAATTATGCGATTGATTGACAATATTTACTACTGCAGGCATACCGCCACAAATCATGTATTTTTTAAATAATTCAACCAGATTATTGAAAAAATAGTCCGGTATTGCTTCAGAACTTTGAATCTGATTTAGAAAATTTGCCGCATTCTCATCCCAATAGGGAAGCACCTCCCGAAAAGTCAATGGATACAATTGCATAAATTCGACCTTCCCCACAGGAAAAGAATAACCCGATTGTAATAAAATTCCCAACAGGGAACCCGCACAGATGATTGGTATTTCTGGTTTTTTTTCAGCAAAATACTTCAGCGTATTCAGAGCCTCGGGACATTCCTGAATTTCGTCAAAAATCACCAAACTATTCGCGTCCAAAGGAATTCCAGCTATCAGAGACAGCGATTGCAAAATCTTTTCTACATCTTTGTTTTTTTCGAAATAGGTTTTCAGTTCAGGACGTTCGTCAAAATTAAAATAAGCCTTTCGTTCAAAATGATTTTCGCCCAACCAATTCATGAGATAGGTTTTTCCCACCTGTCTTGCTCCTTGCAGAATCAAGGGTAGACGATTGGACTTATTTTTCCAGTGTATAAGTTGGCTTTCAATCTTCCTTTTCATGAATAAATGTCTTTTTTGTGATTATTTACACAAAAATAGAACTTATTGTGGTAAAAATAAAGTTGATGTTGGAATTGGTGTAGAAAATTTGGAGTTTAGTTTCCAGAAAATGTCCTAATATATCCTAACAAACTTTTCTTGGGAATTAGAACCTGGACTTTTTTCTGTGTAAGTTTTTAAGATCAAATGAAACTTTAAGCTAATCATCTTTTTTTATCATCATACTTTTGACTGTATGAGTAAAGCCCACCAACATTTTTTTATATTATTTCTTTGTTATTCTAATACCCCAAAACCTTCCAACCACCCTGTTTATGGTAAAATCACAACTTGAATGACAGCGGACTTTGCTTTCTGAATGAGATGTACATAATAAAAGCCATGAATCAAATGAGATAAATCTAATTCTATTGTATTAGTGGCTTGCACGAATGTTTTCTCGAAAAAGAGTTTACCTGTTGCGTCAAAGACTAAAATTTCTGTATTTTCTTCAAACTGATCAGTAATCAGATTTTGTAAAACAAATCTACCCTCTGTACTTGGATTAGGATAAACAGAGAAAAAGTCTTTTGCATTATTTTCTACCTGTGTAGGACAAAATGAACTCACCCAAAATGTATCTACAGTTGGGCATTGTCCCTGGGTTTGGTAAATAAAAGGAGAGGGGCCAAAATTTAAATTACCAATAGGTAGGAAAATTTCACCTGTCAAACTATCTATCATTACATTAGGCTCATTCGTTGAAAAATATCCACCTTGGGTTCCGGAAATCAGAGGGGCAGGGATTGGACTGGTACAATTGAATAAGTAGAGAGAATCGGAGATAGTTAAATCAAAAACCGGGTTATTGTTGCTGTATGATATTTCAGCAAAATCGGAGCCTATAATTTGGATATTTTCACTGATAATAACAGGGCATATACCAGTAGTAGTATAAATCACAGAATAATTTCCAGGCAGAGAACTAAATGGTAGGATTTCTCCTGTTATCGAATCTAAAACTAAACCTGCTCCTGCACTGAAGATGCCCGTAGAAGGTCCCGAAACAATAGGAACAGCAGGGATTGATTGTGAATTACAAAAGTTAGGATTAAAGCCATAACTAAAGGAAGCAGTGTCGGTTGCTAATATTCTAATATTAGAACTCACAGTACTAGGACAAAGTCCACTGGTAGTATAGCTAACAGTGTAACTGCCGGCCGTGGATGCTGAAGGTGAAATCACACCATTACCATTGATGCTTAGACCCGCAGGAGATGAAATGAAGCTGCCAGTTTGTACCCCTGTAATGATTGGCGATACCGTATTAGTTTGAGAAATACATAGGTTGGTATTTGGACCATAAGAAAGAGTCGCAACATCAACCGCTGTAATTGTTACTGAAGTTGAGGTACTTCCCCCGCTATGGTTATAATTTACGGTGTAATTGCCCGGAGTTGATGCCGATAGATTGATCTGCCCCGTGTTTAAATTGAGAGAAAGCCCTGCAGCTGCAGTAAAAATGCCACCCGTAATTCCTGAAATGGTAGGTAAAGGATTGGCAGCATCCTGACAATAGGTTGATTGACCGTATGCGATGGCAGTAACAATTTGTTCTGTGATTTGAATACTTGATGAAACGGTTTGGTCGCCTATTGTATTTCCTGTACCATTTACGGTCAGGCCCGAAGCATAAATGGAAACGGTTCCAGTGCCTGTAGTAGGAGCTGTCCAGTTCACACGAAATAAACCGCTGGGGGATACGCTGTTATGTTCCATATAAGATCTGCCTGCTATTGTAACTAATCTCGTATTCGAACTGATAATGCTTCCCATGGTTCCAGCATTCGAATTCGTATTTGTGAGCGCAACAACCTGACCACCAAATCCACCTGCAGTTCCTATGCTATTGTTTACATCAAATTCTAAAATATATGACTGACCTGGAATATATGAATTTACAGGATTGTTAGTTTGGTCACGTAAGGTAATTGTAACGGAGGTTCCAAAATTTCCACCGCTATGACAGTTGGCACAAGTACCAGTCGACAAGGGCGAATTTGTTAGATCACCTAAACCGTTGAAACCAGCGCCTGTAGATCTGCTGCATAAGAAGACATAGGCTAAGGCACTACAGAATAAAAATCCTAAAAAATTTATTTTTTTCATATGTGTATTTTGTGTAAAGTAGTGTAATAGAACTATTTAATAAGTTATTACAATATATGCTTTTATTTCTGAAAAATTGAACCACCCAATACATATTAGACTTTTAGCATTTTTTATGAATGCAAAAACAGGGCAATTGCTTGGGATTGGATTCAAACCTAAAGAGACTAAATCAGGGCAGGACAATTACAAATTGCCTATTTAAAAATGCGATAGGCTGTCCATGTTCTATTCTTTTCATTGAAGAAAAAAACGCGTTTATTGGCATAGGAAAACTTGAAAGCTACGGGCAACTCTACACCCTCAGGGGTAGCAATCGCAGCCGTTTGTTCGCCATCCTTGTTAACAAAGATTAGTTTCTTTTGGGTAAGGTGTAATAGAATGTATTCGTAATCTTTGATACCCGTATATCCAATAGAAGTCTGGTTGTAGTTTTCAGCGATATTTTTATCTGCCAATTTCTTTAACTTGATGGCCTCCGTTTTCGTTGGATCGCGATAATCGAAAAGTCGAATACATTTGGCCTTGACGTCCAGATACACTACTCTTCTTTTATCGGGATTGTAGGTAGCCACAGACTGAAAATCAGGCTGGTATAACTCAACATTTAATTTTTTTGTGCTATGCGTTTTTAAATCTCTGCCAAAACTAATGGAATGCCATTCTCCGTCTCCAGGCAGATTCAAATCAATCGTTCTTGTAATCAAATTATACCAAATACCCCGGGCATCCAAACTGACCCTGCTGGAGAAGACATTCTGACCCTGCTCTGTAAATCCTTCCAAGGGATAATCTGCATTGCCTGCCATCAGTGTGATAAATATTTTCTTGTCGGGGTACCAGCATACGGAAGAGGCATTAACTCCACCGCCAGAGACAAAGGTGTATTCAAATTCTTTTTCCAGCTTTTCAATAGGTGTTTGCGCCTGAATTCCCAGGGCAAAAAACAAACTAAGGTAAAGGTATGTGTTAAACAATTTCATAGTTTTTATTTTATTCTGATTTCCAAGAATCTTTCAAACCTACAGTTCTGTTAAATATTATATGATCTGATTTACTTTCCTTATCTAAATAAAAATAGCCAATTCGCATAAATTGATAATGGTCTGCACCACTGGCTGTTGCCAAATAAGGTTCGGCATAGGCAATGAGTACTATTTGTAAAGATTGCGGATTTATATCATCCAAAAAATTATTTGTAAGGGCTCCCGGTTCCGGACTTACAAAGAGTCTGTCATACATTCTTAATTCAACAGGTATAGCTTCCTCGACAGATACCCAATGCAAGGTGCCTTTTACTTTAAGACCTGAGCTATCCAGACCGCTTCTGCTGTTTTCTATATATCTGCAATGTACTTCAGTCAGATTTCCAGATGCATCTAGAACATAATCATCACATTGAATGATATAGGCACCTTTCAGGCGAACCATTTGTCCGGGTGCTAGTCTGAAATATTTTTTGGGAGCTTCAATCATGAAGTCGTCCTTTTCAATGTATATCTCTCTGCTAAAGGTTAGCTCATGGTTGCCTGAATCAGGAATTTCCGGATTATTTTCAACCTGAACCTTTATTTTTTCATTTGCAGGAAGATTGGTAATAACAACCTTGAGCGGATCAATGACACACATGGCTCTTTTGGCATTTTTGTTTAGATCTTCACGAACACAGTATTCCAGTAGCGATAAATCAATCTGTTGTTCTCTTTTTGAAACACCCGCTTTTTCTATGAAATTTCGAATTGAATGTGGCGTATATCCCCTTCTGCGCATGCCCGCAAGCGTAGGCATTCTGGGGTCGTCCCAACCAGAAACAATATTTTTTTCAACCAATTCTTTCAGTTTCCTTTTGGAAGTGACTGTATAATTTAGATTTAACCTGGAAAATTCAATTTGCTGCGGGGCATAGATGCCTAGCTTTTGAATACACCAGTCATATAATTCTCTGTGAGGAACAAATTCTAAAGAACAAAGCGAGTGGGTGATACCTTCGATTGAATCGGACTGACCATGCGCCCAATCATACATAGGGTAAATATTCCATGCATCTCCGGTTCTGTGGTGCGCTACTTTTTTAATTCTGTAGAGTATAGGATCTCTCATGATCCAATTATCAGAATTCATGTCAATTTTGGCACGCAAAACACAATGACCTTCCGGAAAATCACCTCTTTTCATTTTTTCAAAGTCTGAAAGATTTTCAGAGATGGCACGATTTCTATACAAGCTATTTTGAGCGGCTTTCTTTTCCAGATCCATTTGCTCAGCTGAGCTGTAGTCCACATATGCGTCACCTTGTTGTATCAATTGGATTGCGTAATCGTATAGTTGCTGAAAATAATCTGATGCGTACAATGCAGGTTCGTTCCACTGATAGCCCAACCAATGTATGTCTTTTTTTATACCTTCTACAAACTCTGATTCCTCCGTTTCGGGATTCGTGTCGTCAAAACGTAAATTGGTAATACCACCAAATTTTTTGGCAATTTCAAAATTTACACAAATGGCTTTGGCATGACCAATATGGAGATAACCATTGGGTTCGGGCGGAAACCTGGTATGAACTCTGGACTGAAATCTTTGATTTTCATTGTGTTCGAGAATAATCTGTTCAATAAAATTGTAGGTTTCTTTTTTCTCTTCTGCAAGATTATTTTCTTCGTTCATGTCTGTAAGTATTATATGAAGGCAAATATAATAAGAATTAGAGCCTTAAAAAATTAAAAACGGAATTCTCCTTCTTCTTCAAGGAACTGAATTACATCATTTGCTGAAATCTCAGGAATTTCTTCCATGGGAATATGCCCAACTTCCGGATAAACTTTTACTTTGGAATGTAAAAGCATTTTGTGAAAACGATAGGCATTATGAACAGGTATCCACATATCCTCTCTTCCCCACATGATCAAAGTTTTGTTGTGTATATGGTGCAGATGTCCCGAATCATCAGAAAATACGGTGGAAGCCATTTTTAGAAAAGCCTCTGGATTCCCCTCCCGGCTAAATAGATCGTAATATCTGTTTATTATGGCCTCATTTACTTTAGAACTATCAAAATACACCTGCTTTACAAATTGTTCGATGATTGTTTTTTTTACCACATACTTAATCATTTGATTGAAAATAGGTGTTTTGGCAAGCTTGAATGGTAGAGGTATATTTTCTTCCTCAAGAAATCCAGCAGCATTGATTAAGATGAGTTTGTCAACTTTTTGAGGAAAACGGTAGGCAAATTCCCAGGCCAACCAGCCACCCAGAGAACTACCCCCCAAATGAAACTGATCCAATCCAAGAATCTGAACAAAGGATTTTAAGACCCGAATGAAATTTTCCATACTGTAATCACCATTATCGTTGGGTCCGGTGAGTCCAAAACCCATCAAATCCAACCTAATGACTCTATACTTGTTTTTGAGAATTTTATTCCACTCATTAAAAGTGTGCAAAGAGGAAAATGCGCCATGTAAAAGTAAAATTGTAGGTCCCTGTCCCTCATCTCTGTAATGTATCATCATGTGGTCGATGACTAAAAATCGGGAATGATCTGTGGTGTATTTGAATAATAAATCTTTTAACTGCACAATTTTCAAATTAAGGAGGGAATAAATATATGGTCATCTCATTAAATTATGGTATTTTAGCCACTGTAATTTCACATTCTCTTGAATAGTTTTTAAGAATCAAACAGATTAAAAAAAAATTGAAATGAGTTCTTCTATAAAAATAGTTTCGTACAATGTCAATGGAATTAGAGCTGCGCTCCGTAAAGGTTGGGCAGATTGGGTGATTGAACAAGATTTTGATATTGTTGGAATACAGGAGGCTAAAGCTTTCCAGGAGCAAGTTGAATGGGAAACCTTACAAAAATCAGGTTATGAGGTGTATTGGCATGCGGCAGAAAAACCTGGATATAGCGGTGTGGCAGTATTTACAAGAATAAAACCCGATGCCGTACATTATGGGATGGGCTATCCTGAATTTGATCGTGAGGGTAGGGTGATACGCCTTGATTTTGGGGATTGGTCCTTGTTAAACTGCTATTTTCCTTCAGGAACCTCAGGCGATATTCGACAAGATGTAAAGTATAAATTTTTAGAAGCATTTATGCTGTATATTGAAAATTTAAAAAAAGAAAGACCCCATCTCATAGTACAGGGCGATTACAATATTGCCCATACGGAGAAGGACATTCATGATCCCAAGGGAAATAAGAATAGCTCAGGCTTCTTAGCGGAAGAAAGGTCTTGGATGTCCACATGGTTTGAGAAGGGAGAATTTACAGATAGTTTCAGGAAAATGGATCCAGAGAAGCAAAAATATAGCTGGTGGAGTATGCGTTCAGCCACAGCCAGAGAGCAAAATAGAGGTTGGAGAATTGATTATCAATCTGTAAGCAATGCTGTTTCTGATCGGATTCTCGCGGCTGATTTGTTGAATGATGCGGTTCATTCCGATCATTGTCCTTGTGTTTTACTTTGGAAAATGGATTAAATGAGAAAATGTGATGTACTGGTTGTAGGTTCAGGCGTAGCAGGATTAAGTTTTGCTATCAAACTGGCATTGCATCGATCTGATTTGAAGATTTTAATTGTTACCAAGTCAGAGCCATCGGAATCAAACACAAATTATGCGCAGGGTGGCGTCGCTGCAGTTTGGGATGGTGAAAAAGATTCCTACGACAAACATATAGAAGATACTCTGATTGCGGGAGATGGTCTTTGCAATAAAGATATTGTAAGGATGGTTGTAGAAGAGGGACCTGCCTGTGTTGAAGAATTGATTCAATGGGGCACTCGATTTGATAAAGAAGCCGGGACTTATGACCTGGGAATGGAAGGAGGTCATTCTGCACACCGAATTTTACATTATCGTGATTTGACAGGAAAGGAGATCCAAAGAGCCTTGCTGGAGAAAGCTTCTTCATTAGCCAATATTGAATTACTAGACCATTTCTTTGCTGTTGATATTATTACGCAACATCATTTAGGACGATATATCACCAGACTAAGTCAGGATATCCTTTGTTATGGTTGTTATGCCTTAAATCAGAAAACAGGTATCATAGAAACCCTGCTTGCTAAAATTACCGTGATGGCTTCCGGCGGGGCAGGGCAGGTGTACAAGGCAACAACAAATCCACAGATCGCAACAGGCGATGGAATTGCTATGTTTTACAGAGCCAAGGGTAGGGTTGAGAATATGGAGTTTGTACAGTTTCATCCTACCTCTTTATATCACCCCAATGGAGACAATCCTGTTTTTTTAGTGTCTGAAGCCTTGCGTGGCTTTGGTGCTGTTTTGAAAAATAAGGAGGGAAAGCCTTTTATGCAGAAATATGATAAAAGAGAATCCCTGGCACCCCGAGATATCGTTGCCCGTGCAATAGATAACGAAATGAAAATTAGTGGCGCAGAGCATATGTATCTAGATGCCAGGCACTTAGATAAAAAGTCATTAACGGATCATTTTCCTACGATCTTCCAAAAATGTTTGTCTTTAGGAATTGATTTTACAGAACAGATGATTCCCGTAGTACCGGCTCAGCATTATCTCTGCGGGGGTATCAAAACCAATGCATGGGGCCAAAGTTCCATTCAGAATTTGTATGCCTGCGGGGAATGTAGCAGTACAGGGCTTCATGGAGCCAACAGACTGGCATCAAATTCATTACTGGAAGGCTTGGTTTTTGCGCATCGTATTTTTCAAAAGGTAGAAAAAGAAGTTGACCAGGTACAATGGAGATCGGGTTTGCCCGATTGGAACGCTGCTGGTACTACAGAACCAAAAGAAATGGTTTTGATAACACAAAGTACAAAAGAGTTAAAAGAAATAATGAGTAGTTATGTAGGTATCGTGCGTTCTGAAGTCAGATTGAAAAGAGCTTTTGATAGATTGAAGTTGTTGTATGAGGAGACGGAACACCTTTACAACAACACAACTATTTCACCTCAATTATGCGAGCTTCGCAATTTGATTACAATCGCCTATCTGATTACCCGTTCAGCAGGTATTAGAAAGGAAAGCAGAGGGTTACACTTTAATACAGATTTTCCAAACAAGCAAGAGTTTATTGATAATACTTTATTGTAAGCAGATGAATTTATCCTCCAAACTTTTAGAAAATGCCGTATTCGCTATATCTAGTCTACCCGGAATCGGCAAAAAGTCAGCCCTGCGTTTGGCTTTACACCTGCTTCAGAGTTCTGAAGACGAAGTAGTTTCCTTTGTTGAGGCTATCATTCACATGAAAGAGAAAATAAAGTTCTGTAAAAAATGTCACCATATATCAGATGAAGATCTATGTTCTATTTGTAGCTCAATCAAGAGGGATCAATCCATCGTTTGTGTTGTAGAACAAATTAAAGATGTAATGGCAATTGAAAATACACAACATTTTAATGGACTTTATCATGTTTTGGGTGGTGTAATAGCTCCTGTTGATGGAGTGGGCCCCCAAGACCTGCACATTGATTCCTTAGTGAAAAGAATCGAAGAGGGGGAAATTAAAGAGTTAATTATGGCATTGAGCCCAACCATAGAGGGCGATACTACGATATTTTACATAGCCAAACAAATCAAAGATCATCCCGTTAAAATGAGTACATTATCCCGTGGGATTTCCTTTGGAGGAGAGTTGGAATATGCTGATGAGCTGACACTTGGCAGAAGTATTATCTCTAGAATTCCTTACAACACAGAGTAGTAGAATTTTTTTATTTTCAAAGAATTTATTTATCAAATCATGGACAATTCTCAGGGTAATAATAATCGAGAAATCCCCAAATGGTTGAAAAATCTTCAAGATAATTCCTGGGAATTGGAATTGTTAATTTCAGGAGGAGCAATTTTTACTCTTTTTCAAATGTCGAGTATCTGGGTAGATTGGATAAATTCAATCAAGATTACGGGATCTATTGGAGCACTGAACCTAATAATGTTGTTGGGTACCGTTGGGATTGAAATATTAAAAGTAGGTTTTATCACCCATCTAATTTCTAGAGCACTTTGGTTATCAATGGTTTGCGCCAATTATGTTTTTCCTTTAGGAATTAAAAAGGATAAAATTAATTGGCAAAAACCTTTTAACCCTAAAGTTGAAGACAAAGAGGATTTATTTCATGTTATCATGAATATTGATATGTTTTGCGGGTTAGTAATGTTTTTGTCAATTATCAGCACCTTTATTTTATTTGGGATTTTATTAACTTTCTTTTTGATTTTATCTGTACCGGTAGCCTTAGGGGTTCAAACAGGTATGGTAGGTGGTGTGGTTTTTATCATTTTCATAGGATATATTTTGGATTTGTTGTTGGGTGGATTATTAAGAAAAATACCTTTTCTTTCTTATTTTATATATCCTTTTTTTGTGTTTTTTGACTTGATAAGTTTCAGATTTACCTTTCAAAAAGCTCTATTTCTTTTTAAGACGAATATTTCAATCAGGAAATTTACCGGACTAGCTATCTTGTTTGTAAGCTTTGCTTTGGTTTTTAGTTATCTCAATGTCTATACGGCCATGCAATGGCCGAATGTTTTTGATAAACGTGGGTACAAATGGATGCTTGCAGAATCGGAGTTTATGAGCAATAAAATTTACAGAGATTGTATAGATGAAAAAGAAAATTCACCTTATCATATTCAATCAAAAATTATTAAGTCAAATTATGTAGACTTATTTATTAGGTACGATTTTAAAATTGATTGTTTTGTAGATCTTGCTAAAAAGCTAGGTGGTATTAATTATGTATCAGATCTTTTTGAAGTTTTTATAGATGAAAAAAAAATAGATAACCTGGAATGGCATCCATATTGGAATCATAACATTTCCAATATAGGAGTAACAACTATGATCTCAATCAGGGAATTGCAAAATGGTAAACATAATTTATCTTTCAGACTAAATGAAGCCTTTATCTTGAAATTAAAAAAATTATACAGTAAAGAAACAGAGGTGTACCAAATTTTGGAACATAATTATTTTGAAACTGTATACATACCATTTTGGAAAGATAATTAATGCCTGTCCCATAAATAATATACAACCACCTTACATCATCACATGAAATTATCAATTATTATTGTCAACTATAATGTTCAGTTTTTTCTGGAGCAAGCCTTACTATCGGTAAGGAAGGCCGGGGAGGGAATTGACCATGAAGTATTTGTTGTGGATAATAATTCAGTAGATGATTCTGTTAAAATGATCAGGGATAAATTTCCGGAAGTCAAGCTGATTGTAAGTAAAGAAAATCTAGGATTTTCCAAAGCCAATAATATAGCGATTGCTCAGGCAAAAGGTGAGTATATCTTATTACTCAATCCGGATACAGTTGTGCGGGAGGATACTTTTCACAGTACAGTCAAACAGATGGACGAGGTTTTGCAGATTGGGGCCCTGGGAGTAAAAATGATAGATGGGAAGGGCAAATTTTTACCCGAATCCAAAAGGGGTTTTCCTTCCCCTGAGGTGGCATTTTACAAAACTTTTGGCTTATCCAAATTATTCCCCAAGTCAAAACGTTTCAACCATTATCATCTGGGTTATTTGTCTTCAGAGGAAAATCACGAGGTAGAAGTTTTGTCTGGAGCTTTTATGTTGCTTAGAAAAGAGGTAATTGATAAGATTGGTGTACTCGACGAATCTTTTTTTATGTACGGGGAAGATATTGATCTTTCCTATCGTGTGATTCAAGCGGGATACAAGAATTATTATTTTGCCGGAACTACCATCATTCACTACAAAGGTGAGAGCACAAAGAAAGGTTCCTTAAATTATGTTAAAACCTTCTATCAAGCGATGATTATTTTTGCCAGAAAGCATTTTGGCGGACAAAAAGCGGGCATATTTATAGCGATGTTGAATGCCTCTATTTACTTGAGGGCGTTGATTACTATCCTTTCTAATTTTATAAGAAAAGCATACTTGCCTTTTTTTGATGCGCTTTTAATTTTTTTGGGCTTATTTCTTGCCAAAGATATATGGTCAGTGTTGAGATTTCATGACCCTCATTACTTCAAAGCCAGTTTATTGTATTTTAATTTTCCTTTGTATATATTAATTTGGTTGATTGTTTTACAGCTGAGGGGTGCTTATGATAGATTTTACAGGATCAATCAGATTATTGGCGCCATTTTTATAGGGAGCTTATGCATATCAGCTATTTATGGATTTTTACCCTCGCATCTGCGTGCCTCTCGAATGTTGATTGTTTTTGGTAGTTTCTGGGCCATACTGAGTACCTTGACCTTACGCAGTTTTATTGGATTAGTAAAGTATGGCAAATTTTCAATGGAGGCACCTAAGAAGTGGCGAACTCTTATTATTGGTTCCTGGGAAGAATGTAAGAGAGTACAGGATCTCATTTATCAAGCTGGCTTAGAGATACATATCATTGGATTCATCTCAACGGATGAAATAGGTGAAGGTTCACAAAATTTTATCGGTGTGGAAAGGCAATTGGATGAAATCGTACCCATTTATCAAATCAATGAACTTATTTTTTGTGCCCAAGATATGAGTGCAGAAAAAACCATTTACTGGATGAATGCTCTTGGTGAGCATATTCAGTATAAAATTGTACCTAAAGACAGTATTAGTATTATTGGATCAAATTCTAAAGATTCTGCGGGCGATTTATATACCGTTGATATTAATTTCAAATTAAATAAGTTGCAGGAAAGGAGAAATAAAAGAATTTTGGATCTGGGAGTTTCTTTACTTTTTTTCTTTCTTTCACCTTTTTTAATATGGTTTTCGATCAGAAATACAGGGGTTTTTTACAGAAATATTTGGAGATTAATTATTGGAAAAAATACCTGGGTGGGCTACCACAAAGCGGATGATTTACAGAAAATTTTACCTAAACTAAAACCCTGCATTTTAAATCCTCTCGACGGGTTGAAACATAATATAACACATAAAGATACCATACATAGGCTCAATCTGCTTTATGCAAAAGATTATAATACAGAAGTAGATATTGAAATTATTCAGAAATCCTGGAGAAAAATTTTTCTTCCCATTTCTTAGTACATTCATGTTTTGCGTACCAACATAGATTTACTTCCTTTATACCTATCATAAATAATCTGCTTTGCTTATATTAGCAACAGAATTAAACAATAACGTACAGTGAAAATAATTATTCCCATGGCTGGCAGGGGCACACGCCTCAGACCCCACACCAACACAGTCCCCAAACCTTTGGTTCCAATTGCAGCTAAACCCATCGTACAACATTTAGTAGAGGACCTGGCGGCCTCTTGTAAGGAAAAAATTGAAGAAATAGCTTTCATCATTGGCGATTTCGGCAAAGAGGTCGAGGAAGAATTACTGCAATTAGCTGAAAGCCTGGGAGCTAAAGGTCATATTTTTTATCAAAAAGAGCAGTTGGGAACAGCTCATGCTATCATGTGCGCAGCACCCTGTTTGGATGGTCCCGTCATTGTAGCCTTTGCAGATACGCTCTTCAAAGATCAGTTTTCTATTGACCCAAGTAAAGAAGGTATTATTTGGGTGAAAAAAGTGGAGGATCCCCGTGCTTATGGTGTGGTAAAATTATCAGAATCCGGATTCATTTCTGATTTTATAGAAAAACCCACCGTTTTTGTTTCTGATCAGGCAATTATTGGAATTTATTATTTTAAGGAAGCTTCAGATCTGCGCAATGAGATTCAATATTTACTCGATCATAATATTAAAGAGAAAGGTGAATTTCAGCTTACAAATGCCCTTGAGAATTTAAAAAATAAAGGCCAAAAGTTCTATCCGCATGAAATAGAGGAGTGGCTTGATTGTGGTAATAAAAATGCCGTTCTTTATGCTCTAGAACGTATTTTACATATTAAACCAAAATTGGCTAAAAGAGGGGAAAATCTAAAATTAGTGAATAGCCAGATTATCGAACCCTGTTATATAGGAGATAATGTGAGCCTGGAGCATTGTATTGTAGGGCCGCATGTCAGCATAGGCGATAATTCTGTTTTGCAAAATGTAATTGTGCAGAATTCTATCATTGGACCCAAAGCAGAAATAAAGGGAATGATTCTTGATAACAGTATGCTGGGATCTCATGTTAAGGCTTATAGTGACCCTTCGGTGTTGAGTTGGGGCGATTATACAGAGCAAAAACTTTAAATTATGTCATTTCTATTCCTTTTTTTTCTTTTTGTATTCACACCTCTGTGTGCACAGGTAAGTATTGACCATACACCTGATGAAAGCATGGTTGAAATGGAGCGGAAGATAGTGGATGCAATGAAGGAAAAGATATTAGGAAATACAGATGAAGCAATTGCCAAGTTTACTGAGTTATTACAAAAGAATCCTGATCAGGCCCTGCTGCATTTTCAAATGGCTGATTTATACTATCAATCGAAGCAGATTTCCAAAGCAACTCCCCATATCTACAGGGCAATAGAGTTGAAACCGGGTGAATTGGATTTTGTTAGTCTTTTGGCTCAAATGTCCAGACAAATAGGTGCTTATGATAAGGTTGCCCAACAGTATGACTTACTCCTTGAGAAACATCCAGAGGTTGATCAGTATTACGATGAATCCATCTTCTTCTGGGAAAGGGCAGGTCAAATGGATATGGCCGGAAAAACATTGGAAAAAAAGCAGAACAGATTTGGTTATAATGCATCTATCCTAAGTCAAAAATTAAAAAATACCTCAACCTCTGCCAAAGAAAAAAAAGTGATACAGGAGGCGGAAGATTTTTTGAAAAAAAATCCAAAAGAAGAATCTTGTCTGTGGATATTGTATGAATACTATGTGAATAAATCTGAGGTTCAACAGGCTCGAAAGTATCTTGATCAACTGCTGCAAAGAAACCCTGTACATGTTAAGGCTGGACAGGCTATACTCGATTCCTATTTAGCAGAGAAAGATACACTTCGTTATATTCAGTCTGTTGAAAAGTTAATAGCTTCACCCGGTATTTTGCCTTATGAAAAAGCAGCTTATCTGAAGAAGTTGCAAACCTCCATACAAAATGATCCGCAGAAATTCGGTAAACAGGTACAACAACTATCTTTCCTGTTGCTACAAATGCATCCACAAAGTAAAGAGGTGCAAATGACAGTTGGAATGAATTATTTTTATTTAAAACAAATGAAAGAAGCTGCAGACGTATTATTTGCACTCTATGAATTTGAAAAAAATAATCTTGAATTTTGGCTGGCACTTCAACAATCTTTGTATCAAACTGAATCGCTGGAGAAAATGATTCTTTCCGGGTTGAAAATGGCAGATTTTTTCCCTGATCAGGCACTGGGTCAGCTATATAAGGGCTATGCCAAATTATTAAGCAAGGATCCCCTGTCCGCCCAAAGATCTTTTAAAAGAGCAGCTGATATGCTTCAAGATCAGAAAGAATGGCAACTTATTGCACAAAAGGCCTATGAATTGAGTTTGTTTCAAAGTGAAGATCCCAAATGGAGTGCGGATCAGTTGCAGGCAAAGCAAGATGCTTCTGTTTTTGCTCGATTCCATTGGGTCTGGCTGCATGTACACAAAGCTGATGATGCATATAAATTGGAAACCTTGCTGTCAGATGCCAGCTGGTCCAGCTCGATTCAAAAAGATTTTTCATTTTTATGGGCAGTTCATTTGGTACAACAAAAACAATTTGAGCAGGCCAAAGCTATTTTGGAAAAAACAGATTGGATCAAATTTCAACCGCATTATGCCGACATGTACGGAGATATTCTCATGCAGCTGAATCAGAAAACAGAAGCAATCAAATATTGGAATAAGGCTAAGGAGTTGGGTCTCAGATCAGATAATTTAAATCAAAAAATAGAAAATGCGAAGTAGCCAGGTATTGATATACATAGTTGCCATTTTGTTAGTTTCCTGCTCTGGGACAAAAAACATATCCCAAAAGAAGGCAAAAGAGGAGAAATGGGTTCAACAAGTTTTAGGAAATCGATTGGAATATGATTTTTTTTCTGCCAAGGCAAAGGTTCGTTTTGAAAGCCCTGACCAAAATATCGGTTTTAATGTACAAATGAAAATTAAAAAAGACAGTTTGATTTGGATGAAGGTTCAAAAGTTGAGTATAGAGGGAATGCGTGTCCAAATCAGTAAAGAAAAGATTCAAGTCCTCAATCGCCAGGAAAATCAATATCTTTTAGAGGATTTTAAGAGTATACAGAGCAAATTACCTCTTTCCGTAAATTATCAGGATATTGAAGATTTGATCATTGGAAATCCCTTGGATAAAAAATTGGATTTTGTAACTACAAAATCTGAGAATAAGATACTCATGGAGGCTGCTCTTCCCTTGAGTCAGGGGAAAGGAAATATAAAAATTTGGTTAAATGAACAAAAGCAAATTGAAAAAATGTCTGCTGTTGTTGATTCCAATTCCTTAGAAGCCCTTTATGGAGATTATCGTCTTGTAAACGAATCTCAGATGATTCCCTTCGAAAAATCAATACAGATCGATGGGCCTCAGGGATTGATGCGTTTTCAGATTAGCTTTACCAAAGTAGATTTGAATCAACCTGAGGAAATGATTTTTGAAATACCTGAGCATTATCAAACGGTAAAATCCGGAGTCAATTCAAACCAAAAAAATTGATTAGAACCTTATTTTTTCTTTTTCTTTTTTTATCAGGAGAATTGCTTCTGGCTCAACAGTCCAAACAGAGTTTGGAAAGGAGAAGAAATCGGCTGAGTAAACAGATCGAAAATACTTCAAGGCTTTTAGAGGAAACACGAAAAAACAAATCTGAAAGTATTGATTTGTATTATTTGCTTCAAAATCAGGTCGAAGATCGAGCTGTAATGATCAGGGAAATCAGACAGGAAGTTGATTCTCTTTCAGATTTGATACAAGAGAAAAATATATCAGTAAATGAGATGGATTTACAGATAGAAGCTTTGAAAAAGTCCTTCAGAAAAGTAATAGTACAGCAATATTTGATGAAGAAAAATGCCAAACCTCTTTGGTATCATTATTTTTCAGGCACTATAAATACTTTTGTTCGCTACCATTATTTAATTGATCAGTTGCAAAAAATCAGCAAGTCTCAATTGATGAGATTGAATAAATTAGCCAAGGCAACAGTAAATGAATTACTTTTTTTACATGATAAATCTGAAGTTAAAAAAGCGCTGTTGGAAGAAGAAAATATACATCGTCTGGGTCTGGAAGAAGAAATGAAGATAAAAAACCAATTGGTTGTTGAGCTAAAGAGTAAGGAAAAAAGCCTGAGTAAACTATTGGATGAAAAAGAAAAACAAAAGAAGGCTTTAAACCAAAGGATTGAACAAATTATCAGAGCTCAGCAGGAGGCAGCACTCAGAAGAGCAAAACAGTCGAAAAAAAGAAATAATAGGGCAAGCTCTCCAGCCGTTTCAAATTCAAACTATCCTGCAGGCGATCCCATGGTCAAAATGAGAGGTAAATTGCCACACCCAGTTTCAGGGCAAATAATTGCCAGATTCGGCAAGCAAAAACATCCGCTGTATGAAGGTGTATTTACTCAAAATAATGGGGTGGATTATAAAACCAGCGGACCTGTAGCAGTTAAAGCAGTTTTTCCGGGTGAGGTTGTAGCTGTGTTTGAATTACCAGGCAGTGGAAAGGCCGTCATTCTCAGACATGGAGAATTTTTTACCACCTATTCAAATTTGCAGGAGACCTCTGTCAGTCGGGGCCAAACAGTACAGGGTGGTAAGCAGTTGGGAACCAATGCAAAATCTGAAAAAGGGTATTATTTATTACATTTTGAGTTTTGGTTCGGGAAAAACAAGGAAAATCCCGAAATTTGTCT
>CAZNNX010000015.1:31392-32183 GCA_964574485.1 uncultured Saprospiraceae bacterium
GAATATTGGGGATAAGGTTAAAATTGTTAAAACAGAACCTGAAAAAGCTGTTTTGGTAGCATTGGTAAAATCAGATCAAACGGAAGCCCAGGTGATGGAATATTTGGATGAGCTGGCATTTCTAACCCTAACAGCGGGTGCACTCGTTTCCAAAATTTTTATTCAAAAAATGGCCCACCCCGACTCAAGAACTTTTATTGGTTCCGGAAAAGCCATTGAAATTGCTAAATACGTTGAAGAATATGAAATAGCCCTGGTTATTTTTGACGATGACTTAAGCGGAAAACAAACCACGGCACTTGAAGAAATCATGAAAGTGAAAATTGTAGATCGATCTACCTTGATTTTAGATATTTTTGCGAATAATGCCAAAACTGCTCAAGCCAAAACTCAGGTTGAGTTAGCTCAAATGCAATACATGCTTCCCCGTTTGAGAGGCTTGTGGACCCACCTCGAAAGACAAAGAGGAGGTATAGGAATGAGAGGTCCAGGGGAGAAGGAGATTGAAACAGACAGAAGAATTGTAAGAGATAGAATCAGCGCATTAAAGGAAAAGCTGGAAAAAATTGATCAGCAATCCCAAACGCAGAGAAAAAATAGGGGAGAATTAATACGCGTTTCCCTGGTAGGTTATACCAATGTGGGAAAGTCTACACTAATGAATGAATTATCAAAATCTGAGGTTTTAGCTGAAAATAAGTTATTTGCTACTCTGGATACTACTGTGAGAAAGGTAGTTCTCGATCAAATGCCCTTTCTGCTCTCAGATACAGTAGGTTTTATCAGAAAAT
>CAZNNX010000016.1:0-31628 GCA_964574485.1 uncultured Saprospiraceae bacterium
TTTGTCGATCAGGTTGGCTAAATCGCTGAAAGTTAATCTCGTAGCAATTACGGCCAGGAAAAAAGCCGAACACATCAAGGTGAGTATGGCAATGATTGAAAAAATCATTGATTTTTCATCCATGATTTGCAGGCTGAAATTTTGAGAAGCATTTGGGTGTAGAAATTGGGTGAACAATTGATTCAACTGTTTGATCAATTCATAAAAACTATTTTCTTTGATAAATTGAGATGAACTAATCTGCAGGTAAGCGCTAAATGAAAGTGCCCCAAAAAGTGCAGCCTCCAATACAAATGCTTCCATTCTACCATTCATTGATTTTAGTGAAACTTCCATTTCAATAATTTCTATATCGTTCTCATCACTTTTCAGATCTGTATTTTCATTTCTTTTTATGTATTGCTGACTGAAAATATATAATTCAGATTCTTGGGGCTTCTTTTTTGAAAATAGAAATAAAATTACCAGCAGATAAGCTGTGTAAACGATGAAGAAGAGTAAAAATCCCTCCTTAAAGTAAATCTCTGCAAACCAGGCGCCTGTAAATGCTATCCCTATAAGATTCAGTATTTGCCAAGGATTAATTTGGGTTTTAATCTGAGGGGCATTTACCTCTAATTTTTGTAACATGAATTTGATTAAACTTTGAATCTTTTTATCTCTCCATATCAAAATTGAAAATAGGAGGGCAGGGATTACTAAAAATTGAATCAATGTGTAAAAAAAATCAGAGAACCCTAAGCTCAAATGAAGTTGATAATAGAGGAGCCTGATGATAAAATCAAAGAATAAAAATTGAACAGTGCCATGAATTGAAATGCTTTCGATGATTCTTTTTTCGGAAAATTTTTGGATAATTTCTTCAATCTCTCTATCAGCTTCAAGATTATCAGATTGAGAAAAAAAACTTTGAAACATTTGATGGAAGGAACTGGCCGTAATCATTTCCTTTCTGTTCAGTAGTATTTTATAGTAAAGTAAAAGTAAAAAACGATGTTGCTGTTTCTCTACAGACTCTAATGCAATTAGTTCTGAAATAATTTCTTCTTGTTGATTAATTTTTTTTGAAGCAACAACTCCTTTGTTCAAATCCATCAATAAACGACTCAGATGTTGATTTTTTTGATAATATTGACAGACAATATCTCTCCATTCAGACCAGGAAGATCTTGATTTGATTTTTTCTTTTCGTCTGAAGTATGAAATGGTCTTGGCCGCTAATTGTATATCTTCCATGGTTTCAGGATAATGATCTCAATCAAATGTTTCAATATTATGCAGAATCCCTACTGGAATTCAACTAAAATTAAGAAATTCATGCGAATTTGAAGTGCATTTGTCAATAAAGCCATTAAAATGATGTCATTAACATATCAACCCAAACAAGGGCTGCTTTTTATTGCCCAGGATTTTTTTTTACTTCCTTTTTCTATGTTTGGTATTGGGTTAGGCTATTTTTTTACATTAATGCCTGAAATAATCGGCGTAGGGAGCTGGGTCGCTTACCTTGGGTATTTTATCATAGTAAGCCAAATTTATTTTTCATTTATTCGGTTTTTTATTGATTTGTCATTTCGAAAAAAAATTAGTTATAGCATTGAAGATCAATTAGCTATAGTTTATGTTAATAAAAAAAGAGTTCATGAAATTGACCTGAAGAGGGTAAAGATAAAAACTGAAATTTTTGCTGATGGTTCAGGGAATATCTGGTTTGAAAACCAAAAACTTGTATTTTTTATTTTAGGAAACAGTTTTTCAGGTACCTTTTTGTACAGTGTACCCAAGGCATTTATGTATGTAGAAAATGTGAAGGAAATAAGGACTGAATTACTTAAAAGGCAATCAGGCTAGAGCGGGAGCCTGGCCCAAAGATTTTAATTTTCTAATATGTGAAAACACTGCTGCTCTAAAGCTTTTGTATTCATTGTAAGGAATTTTGAATTCAGCAGCCGTCTTTTTTACAATTTCTGCTATTTGAGGATAATGCACATGGGAGATATTGGGGAACAAATGATGTTCAATCTGATAATTTAAACCACCAATAAACCAGGAGAGAAACTTGTTTTTTCTGGCGAAATTTGCAGTTGTTACCATTTGGTGTATGGACCAGTTGTGAGGTAAATTTCCTTCACCATCAGGTAGGGGGTAATCTGTTTCTTCAACAACATGAGCTAATTGAAAAACTGTAGCGAATATAAACCCAGCAATTAATTGCATGATTACAAATCCCAAAATTACATGCCACCAGGTGATGCCCAAAATAAATATGGGTAGTACAAACTGAAAGAAAAGATAAAGGATTTTAAAAATAAATAGTTTGATTGTTTCTTTGGTTTTGTTAAAGCCAAATTTTTCTGTTTTACCTGATTGATTATACCCAAAAGTGCTGAAATAATCACCAATGAGCAACCAGTTGATGGTAAGTAAAGAGTACAATGGAAGGGCATAAATATGTTGGTATCTGTGAATTTTTTTCCATACCCCTGTAGGCTCTAGTCTTAGAAGGGATTTATGAGCAATGTCCTCATCATAGCCAGGTATGTTTGTATAGGTATGATGAAACAAATTGTGTTGCATTTTCCAATTGAAAGAATTACCCCCTAATAATTCCATACTGTAAGAAAATAATTTATTGATATTTTTAATAGAAGAAAATGAGCCATGATTGGCATCATGCATGACACTCATCCCAATACCTACCATGCCAAATCCCATGACTGTATACAAAAGTAAAACGCCATACCAGGGGAGATTTAAAAAAATTATCAAAAAATAAGGAATAAGGTAAAGGGCAAGCATTATAAGTGTTTTAGCATAAAGTCTAAGATCACCGAAGCTACTTTTTTTGTTTTGACTGAAATAGTCCTGAACTCTTTTTTTCAATGTAGAAGTGAATTCTTGTTCTAATGCGGCGCTAAATCTTAATGGTTTCATTTCTTTATTTTTTGCAAAAGTAAACTATTGTTCTCTTAAAAGTTCATATTGAATTGAATTAAAATAGAATATTCTAAAATTTAATATGTTTATAGTAAAACAAAAAAGCCCAACCTTAAGTTGAGCTTTTTTAAATATTTCAGAATGAATATATTATTTCTTAATCCATTTCAACTGCGCCTGGCTCTTTTCCGTGTTGATTCTGATGATATACATTCCGGAGGAGAGATCATGGGTATTGATTTCAATAGTTCCATTGAGATCTGTAACCTGATTTGAACTCATCATTGTACCGTTCATGCTGTAAATTGTAATTTCTGCATTTAAGTTTCTTAACTGGTTAGATTGAATGAATACTCTATCATCACCTGGATTAGGATACATATTGATATTTTCAATTTCAGTAATTAAACCGGTAGTGGTAAGGTCTGAACCGCTGCAATCTTCATCAATTCCGTTGTTTGGTATTTCAGTTGCACCTGGATAGATTTGATTATTTGAATCATTACAGTCTGTTGCGTTGCTAACAAAACCTGTCGGTTGCACGCAGGCGAGTTGGAACATTGTGGTATCTCCATAACCATCATTGTCCATATCCATAAACCATGCTGAGGCTGCATTAACTGTTACAGTCATACTCATGCTGTCAACAGCAGGTGCAGCAGCTGCTGTATCCTGAACGCTAACAACATAAGTGAGCGTGTGTGTTCCAGCTCCAGCCAACTGAGGATAAAAATTATTACCAACAACACCAGGACCAGTAAATGTTCCACCTGCTGTTCCAGTAACAGTCATTGCTGTAGCATTGGTGTCAGAAGCGCAAAAACTTGTATTGGCCATTGTGAATGCAGGATTTGGTAAAATTCTTAAACGAATTCCGTAACCGGCAGCATTGTTGTTTTGTGCAACTGCGAAAGCACTACATCCAAAAGGATAAGCATTGATGTCAACTAAAAAATCAGCTCTGCAGTAAAACACCCCACCTACAGTTGGAGTACCTGTTAGTGAGATGCAACCTGTAGTCTGCGTTGTACTATTTGTCGGTGCTGTGTACACAGTTGCATTGGTTCCAGGAGTCATACCTGTGGGTATTTTTGAAAAGGTAAAGTTGTCGATACGTACGATTCTGATATTGGTTCCGGCATTGGCTGGAGAGATGATACCTGCATCAAAACATGCATTTGTAATAACAAATGATTCAAAATCACTGTAAGGTGTACCAATTCTACCATCGATAAAAACGGTATCACATAAGCCACCATAAGCTGGTAAAGAGGCAATGCAATTTACAGGGGTGCATTGGGCAAATGACAAGACTTGTATAAAAATACCAGCCATTGTTAAGAGTAATGATTTTCTCATAAAATTTTGGGATTTAATTAGAATTAAGTTAGGTTCAGAGCAAATATAGTTAAAATATATTAATAATTTATCAGGAAATCCATCTTTTATACCAGCTGAATAGTACCCATAAAAACCAAAAGTAGCTTGGTGATATTTTATTTTTCTTCTGTAAAAAAGAATGAATTTGTATTTGTAATACTTTGGAATTCAATTGAAAGGCTTTGGAAAATCCCTCATCGACAGACATTTGTCTGAGGTCTTCAACTAAATGTGTCCTAAGCCAGGTTTCAAGCGGTATTGAAAACCCTTGTTTGGGTCGATCTGTGAGTTCTTTTGGTACGTATTTGTTGAGAATTTGTTTGAGAATCCATTTAGAATTTCCCTCATTCTTTTTGAATCTGTCTGGCAATCGAAGGGCAAATTCTGTAATTTTATGATCTAAGAAGGGTTCTCTTCCTTCGAGAGCATTGTGCATGGTAGCCCGATCTACTTTGTTTAGTATATCCGCTTCAAGATAGTGTTCCATATCAATCATCCCCCAATAAGAAAGTTTTCTTTGCATGTCAAAGTCTGTGAGCACTTGTGCTTGCTGTATATTTGCTTTTGGGAGCAATGGTTGAAGCAATGGTTGAAGCAATTTGCTGTCTATATAAACAGAGCTTCTTTCAAAAAAATCATGTTCATTTTCAGCCTCCAAGGCTCTTAACAATTTGGGTAGTTTATGACTGTAGTTTTTGTAATTTTTTAAAAGTGGAATAAACTTCGCATTTTTATCAAGCCAATCAGTTGAAATTTGATGTCCCATTTTAGCCGCCAAAACTTTTACAAAAGAAGGTATATGTTTTAATTTAGGATAAAAATCAGTTGTAGCCTGATATTTGGTATACCCTCCAAACAACTCATCTCCGCCATCTGCTGATAAACTCACCTTAACCTTTTTTGAAGCAAATGAAGAGAGTAAAAAAGTTGGAATAATGGAGGAGTCACCCATAGGTTCATCCAAAATTTCAGGAATGCGAGGAATCAGTTCTTCAAAATCTTTAGAATTGCAAATCAATTCTTCATGTTTAGTACCCAAGTATGATGAGATGGATGCTGCATGGTTTGCTTCATTGTAAATGGGATCATCAAATCCAATGGTAAAAGTATGAATGGGTAAACTGTTTTGCCTTTGGATGATAGCAGTTACTAAGCTCGAATCAATTCCTCCACTCAAAAATATGCCAACTTCAACATCTGAAACCATTCTTAGTTGGAAAGCTTCCTGTAAAATTTCGTCGAGTTTTTTTATACAATCTTCAGTGCTTGAGAAGTCAAGAGCTGGCTCTTGAATAATTGTTCTTGGGTCCCAGTATTTTTTCTTTGAGATAAAACCCTTCTTATTTATCGTTAAAACAGTACCTGGTTCAATTTTTTGTACATACTGAAAAATGGAATGAGGAACAGGGATAAATCCTTTTTGTAAATAGGGATACAGAACATCGTGGTTGATAGATTTATCAAAATCTGGATGCTTATGGAATGCTTTTAATTCTGATGCGAATAAAAACAAACCCTCTTTATGGTACAAAAAAAGAGGTTTGACACCCATTCTATCACGTATGATAATCATTTCCTCCCTATCGTTATCCCATAGTACAATGGCAAACATTCCTCTGAAGCGATGCACGGATTCCGAGCCCCACTGTTCGTAAGCATGAAGGATTACTTCAGTGTCTGATTGTGTTTGGAAAAGATGACCGAGAGATATAAGTTCTGATTTTATCTCCTTGTAATTATAAATTTCACCATTAAAGCAGATCGTAAGATGCTTGTAAGTCATGGGCTGTGTGCCATTCGAACTTAAATCTATAATTGACAATCTTCTATGTCCGAAATAAATGGATTTGTTTTCCAGGAAATAAGAGTGAAAACCATCAGGACCACCGTGAATCAGTGCATCTCTCATTTGATCTCCCACCAATGATAAATTGTAATTCCTATAATTTCTTTGGTCCCAAATTCCTGTAATTCTGCACATGGTTTTGTTTCTTCATGCTAAAGGTACAGATTTCATTCAAGATTTTAAAAAGCATTAGTTTTCAGAGAAAAAATCCAATTCCTTGTTTCGAATATCCTCTCTGATTTTATCTGCTTCGTACAGTGCATTCTGACCTTGGGCATAATCTTGAATTCTTCTGTCGTATAAATTTCCCTCTTTTACAATATAAGATTGAAAATATCTGCTGTGAAAAACATCATCCCAACTGAATTGTTTCGTTTCGTTGAATCCCAGGTAGGCAGATTGTGCGGAAAGTAAGGGTCTGAGTTCTTCAAGGGATAATTTAACCAGTGGAATTGTGCCAATAAAATCTCCTTGTAAGCTATATTGCTCTATCATGGGTGTGATGGAAATAATTCTGTTCTGCATTCTGCTGATACGGCTGTCAAAGTAAATAACTTCTTCTATTTTAAAAGCAACCAGTTGCTCGGGATTAAATTCCTTACACATTACCCTGGGATCCATAAGTTCTGTATCTGGGTTATAGACTTCAGAAACATAGGTATATCTTAGGTTTTGAAGGACTCCCTTATTTTCAATGGGTACAAATCCCTTCATGTGGGTATGGTAAGCCTGAATTTTATTTTTTCTAAGTCCTTCCAAAAGTATCAGAATAAGTGGTTTGTTTATATCAGCAAAATGATGGTTGGCCTTTTCTTTTATTGGAATTATCTGTTCAATTCTTTTTTCCCATAAAACATCTCTTTCCTCAACATGGTGGTAGCCCAAGGGAATTCTTTCGTTTTCATTTGATTTATAAATACTGTAGTCTGTCTGCTCAACAAAGGATTTTTCTTGCAGTTGCCTTTCTGTTTTCTCTTGTAATTTTTTTATACTGTCAGCGGTAATTGGACGAATACATGTTGAGAAGACCTGAGTATCCTGCGCAAATATAGAGGAGGCAAAAAACATTTGTAATAAAATGACTGGGATAAGTTTCATATGTATTCGTTTTATTTAAAAACTCATACAGGATGAAATTATTGTTTGTATTCTTGTTTTTTTTCAAATTCAAGATAGGATTTCATGAGCGCCTGGTAGAGTAGTTGGCCCATAAGCTGGTATCCTTTTACAGTAAAATGTATTTTATCTCTGCCAGCGAGTTGGTCTTCAGTCCATCGGGTAATGGATCCAAATCCGCCCATAACTTGATAGAAATCCCAAACAGAAATATGGTCAGAATTTTTAGCTAAGTCATGCATTAGTTCACCAACCAAATAACAGTTTTTGGTTTTGTATCTGCTTTTATAAAGAAGATCGGGTGGGGTGGCTACAATAATTTCTGTATTGCCACAGTTCGTTTTCACCTGTTCAATAAAATTTTGCATGTGTTTGTAAATGGAAGCTGTCGACATGCCCGGATCGTAAGCTTCATTTGATCCTAAAGAAACAATGATCAGATCAGGATTTAGCATGGCAAGTTGTTTTGCAAAATCAGCAGAGCGGTTGTAAGAATAATAGGTAGCGCCATTTACCCCAATTCCATGATAGAGAATGCCGTTGGATTCATTGTTTTCCAATACAATACCTTGTAAAATAAACTGTTCTTCGCTTTGCTCCCTGCCTTGAATTTTAATTCCCGAACATAATTCAGGAAGAACGAAACATCCCGAATGAACATGAGGGCTGGCATCCAGGGTTCCATAAGCATTGGATCCAATTAGTTTGAATGTCATTTCAGAGGATTCGTGATTACTGAAAATGGTTACCTTGTTGAAATAATCTGCTCTGTTTCTCAGTTCTACATCAAGTGAAAAAAGAGAAGAGGGTGATTTAATGGAATAGCCGCAGATACCCACAGGAAAATTATGTTGTAGTTGAACATTTCTACTACATTGCCATTCTAAGTTGGATTTTGAACTAAAATCATAAGGACTATTAGTCTTTGCCACCTGATAGGGAAAAATTAGTCCTCTGCCTGCATGACCAAACTCTTTCTGTATCAAAGCTCTGAACTCATTACTTGAATAGCCGGCCTGAAGGTGAGAATCTCCAATATGAACAATATTCAACTTGCCTTTCTTCTCTTTTTTTAATTTGTATAGCTTTTCCCAAAAGGGAGAAAGATGGTCTGCATAATGAATGAAATTTACTTCCGTATTTATGTAAGGGGGAATCGAATAATTTGAAATGATTTGTGTATTGAGAAAACCATTACAAGTTAAGATGAGAAATGCAAGAGTTAAAATTGGCTTAAAAAACATAAAAAGGAAAAGAGAGTGAGAATTTATTTTGTAAAGTTAGTAAATTGAGATTAATAATAATCCAATACAAAAGTTTAAGATGAATAAAGCACTTATTTTGTTCTGTACTTGCCTTTCTGTGTCATTGTTTTCACAAGTGAATGGCAGTAAGACAACACAAACAGTTCAAGGACAGATTTTAAGCACTTCACCTGCTGCTCCACAACAACAATGGGTAGATACCCCAGTTGAAATTGATGCCCTGACTGAAATGAGGGCACAATTAGAAAAAGTTGAAAAATCTTGTTACCAGCAAATGGATTATGATGGAAAATCTACCAGAAAAGAGCAAGAAATAATATACAATTTGAAAAAAGCAATGGAAAACTTAAAATAGATATGAGAAAATTATTTTTTATTTCGTTTTTGCTCTTTGCTTTTACATCAGTAAAGGCGCAAACTTTGGATCCCAAGAAAAATGATGCACTCAAAAGATCTGATTTGCCTAAATTGGACAAAGTTCAGTTGGGGACACCGTCTGGTGCGATTGTACAGCCTTATGTTCAAGAAGATGGCCCTTATTTATCTGAGGCAGAAACACAGGGTAGATCAACATCAGATGGCAAAATTTCTAAATTTGAACAAGCATTGATAGAAAAATCTAAACGAATGCCTCAGGTAGAATGATTTAATTTTTATTTTTTTGAATAAACTCAATCATTTCTTTTAATACAATTTCTTTGGCTTGAAAATGAGGAATATGTCCACAGGCCTCTATCATGACTGATTTTTTAATTTTTGACCCTGAGTTTTTAATAATACCAATTACCTGATCTTCAGAGCCATATTCATCCTCTTTTCCTTGTATGACGAGGAGTGGATCAATAATACCTGACAGTATATTTTCTATGTTCCACCGTCTAAAAGAATCATGGGTCCAGGTTTCGGTCCAGGCTTCAAACAATGTTTCTGTTTTTTCGCCATGGTATTTAGACAATTTGTTTTTGATCAAATTAATCTCGGGATGTAGAAGCATTTGCTGGATTCCATCTAAGGTAATTTCCTCAACAAATATATGAGCTGCCTCAGTTATAACAGATTGGCAATTAAATTTAGAGGCATGCAATAGGGCAATTGACCCTCCGTCACTATGTCCGATCAATATGGGATTGTTAATTTGTAATAAGTTTCTAATTTCAACTAGGTAAAGGAAAGCTTCTTGTTCGAGATAATCGAAGGGTCTGGGAAGATTCATTGGATCTGATTTTCCATATCCCTGTCTGTCATAAATTATCACCCTTAGTCCAGTTGCCTCGGCTAATAAATCAGGAATGTCTTTCCATTGTTGCGTTGATCCTAAGCCTTCATGCAGGAGAATAATACAGGATGAACTGTCTTTTTCAGCCTTGATTTCTTCGAAATATAGCTTTTTATCAAGTACCTGAAGATAGTAATTTACTTTTTGCCTACTAGTAGCCATTCAATATTGTTTGAATTGAATTTCCTCTCAGGAAGGGTCTAGTTTCATCTCCAGCATAAATTTTTAAATGAGGATTTTCGGATTTCAACTTTTCGATTTCATATTTATTCCTAAAGTTTTCCTCCTGCCAAATTAGAACTTTTAGATTTTTAAATTTTTTTATGTCTTCGGGAAATTGATAAAGTCCCGTAAAGGAAATGTCCAAAATTTGTAAATCTTCCATCTGAGATAAAATTCTAACTGTATTGTACATATTTAGTTTTCGGCAACCGCTTAAGCTTAATAGTTTAAGATTTTTTAACTGTGTTAAATGGACAGGAATATATTCGAGTGGAAGCTTTTCAAGAAATAAACGTTCCAGTTGTGTCAATTGACAAACAGTGGGCGGTACAAATTGCAAATCGTTATAACTGATAGATAGTCTGCTGTGATGATTACTTAAGTCTAATATTTTTAGATTTCTAAGCTGATTGAAATTTCCAGGCAGGTATTCTAATTTATTATCTCTTAAATAAAGCTCTTCCAATTGCCCCAGGTAAACAATTTCCAGAGGTAATTCAACAATTAAGTTTGAACTCAAATCTAATTTTTTTAAACTTTGACAGTAAAAAAGAGGCAACCCCAGCATACTGATTTTATTATCGCTTAATTTTAGGTCATATAAGTTTTTATATACCATTAAGTCGTAGGGAACTGCAGTTAGATTTTTATTGGATAAGTTTAAAAATTTAACTTTTTCTCTGGCATCCTTTTGTTTGGGAACACCGATAGGTTTTGAGCCTGTATAGTAATGGTTGTAACTGTTTCTTTTTTGTGGTTGGTGATATTCAGCATATTCTTCCTCTTCATCTTGTGTTTGAAAAAAGGAAAGTTTGTTTTTGATATCCTCAGTTGCACAATGTAATGGGTAGCAATAATTGATTTCACTTGTGATAATCTGATCTACATAAGATATTTTTTGTTGACTTTTAAATTGTCTGCTTTTTGCCTTGTAAGGAATTCCAGTCCATTCCGTCGCAAGAGGAAAAGGAAATTCTATGGGTACTGATTTTAATTGCTCTGACTTTTGTTCGTCTACACTACAGGCAATAAAAAACAGGATAAAAAGGAAAAAATACAGAAATTTTGTCAAGAGTATATTACCAACTTTTATAAATATTTTTAACCATATTATTAGTCTCCTTATTTATAATTTCATTCATGGCATCTGAGATGATATTATATAAGGGTTGATTTTTAAACTCATTACGCATCGCTTTCAAAGAATTGGCAATTCCAAACCGGTGCCAAACATTGGTTTTTTGATCGGTTCCTATGTTTTTTAACTGATTTACTTTTTCAGTAATCAGACTTTGACTTTGAGTTGAGCTAAGCAATTCAGTATAAAGTTGAAAAAACCTGATGCCACTGTAATCTGACATTTTGCTCCAGTTTGATTCAAAAAAGCTTAGGTATTTCTGATCTTTTGTTGCCGCGTATAATTCTGCAATGGCAGCCAACAAGGTAGGCTGACTTTCCTTTTCCATCGTAGTTGCCATTTCCAGGGCAGATGCTTGATCTAAAATACTGAGAGCAATTAATGTGGTGTTAAGGACATTGTAAGACTGGTCCTTGGCCATAATTTCTTTGAATAATTGGAGATACCTCTTGTCGGATAACTTGCTTAACTTGTCAATTGCGGCAGTTCTCACATCGGGTCTGGAATCATTTTTAGCAAGGGAAACAATTATATCGAGTATTTCTGTGTCCTTCGATTTATCAATAGCGATTGCATCTATGGCTGCCGATCTGATCACCCAAAATTTATCTGAAAGAGCTTTTGTTAATAGCGGTTTCACAGCTGGGTTTTCGATAGTCGCTAATGATTGAATTGCTTCATATCTCTCTTCAAAGGAATCTCCAAAACGCATTTGCAGCAAATTTTCATCATCTGATTGTTCTTCAATTCTTTCGCAAAGAATAGAGCGGTCAGCATCTACAGCAGCCCATACAGGTGTTCCTTTACATTGTAAGGTAAAAGATTGAGATTTTTCTTTCATCCAAATGAGATGTCTTTCTGGTTTTGACTGCTCCTCTGTGTATACATCAACAGGTATGGGTAAAATGAAAATAGTGCTCTCGTTAAAGTCTTGCAACTGATCCAGATCAATTGTTACCTTTTTGTTTTTTGGATCATATTTCTTGATAATCTGAAGCTTGGGATGACCTTTGGTTAAAAACCATTGGTTGAAAAACCAATTCAAATCTTCTCCAGTAGTTTCCTCAAAGGCTAATCTTAAATCATGTACCTCAGCAGATTTGTATTGATTCTTTTTTAGATAGAGTTCCAATGACGCAAAATAAGCATCATCTCCTACATAGTTTCTTAACATATGGAGGATTGTTCCGCCTTTGTTGTAACTGTGGGCATCGAACATATCTTCTTTGTCCTGAAAGTTGAATCTAATCAAAGGCTGAGGGTCATTTTGTAAAACTGCCTGATTTAAGTATCCCTGAATTTCATTCATGCGTATATAGTCAGCATGATCCTTACTGTATTTATGTTCAAACCAAAGGTATTCGCTGTAATTGGCAAAGGATTCATTTAATGGTAAATTTGACCAGCTTTCACAGGTTACCAAATCACCAAACCAATGGTGCATCATTTCATGAGCAACGATTCCTTCATTCATATCACTGTTGTCAAGTAAGGAACGGGAATCATTTTGAACAAAATCACCGAAAATAACGGCAGTGGTATTTTCCATTGCACCGGAGACATAATCACGAACAACGACCTGAGCATATTTTTGCCATGGATAATTATAACCAAATTTTTCTGAGAAAAAACTCAACATTTCACCTGTGAAGGGGAAAATATTTTTTGCATCTTTCTCAAAAGCAGGCTCTACATAGTATTCCAATAATTTACCCTGCCATTCTTCTCTAACCACAGCAAATTCACCTATTGCCATCATGAAAAGGTAAGGTGCATGAGGTAGATCCATCTTCCAATAATCTGTTCTCGTGCCATCTGCATTTTGGGTTGAAGAAATTAGCAGACCATTTGATAAGGTCTTGAAACGATTTTCTACCCGAATATAAATTTCCTGAGTAGTTCTTTCATTGGGTCTGTCAATGGTGGGAAACCAGCAAGAGCTGGATTCTGTCTCTCCCTGTGTCCAAATCTGCATGGGTTTGTTGGGATCTTCGCCTAAAGGATTAATAAAGTAAAGCCCTTTATCTGCAGTAATGGCAGCACTACCTCCGAGGGGAAGCTCATCTGGTTTGGCAACATATTCTATATAAATAGTGTATTCCTCTTTTCGGCTGTAGAAACGGTTCAATTTAATGTATAAGTTTTTCTTGTCGGTGTAGCTGTATTGAAGAGGAATCTCGGCCTCATTACTTTTTAGTGTCAGTTTTTGAATGTCAAAACCCTTGGCATCAAGTCTGAGGCTGTCAGTAGCATAAAATAAAGGTTTTAGCGTAAGTGTAGCCTTGCCCAACAGATGTTTTTTCTTCCAATCAAAGGATACTTCCAATTTTGTATGGATTAGATCATTTTTTCTGTGATAACTCGGGTTGTACGGTTCTCTTTCAAAGGGTGCATTGTTGTAAACAACTTCTGCGGTGTCTAGTAAAATATCCTGAGTTTTCTTACTTGAAAATTGGGAAGAGTTCTTACAGGATAAAACGAAACACAAAAGACAGACAGATATAATATTGAAAATCTTCATGATTATTTTTTTACAAATATACCGAGTTTTAGCTTGTCGCGCAAGTTTAATTTCTATGCTATTATCTCTACGATGAAATATTGAAATCTTTGAGTAAAATCCTTATCTTTGTACCAATAAGTTATGAGTCAGTTTGTTGTTTCAGCCAGAAAATATCGTCCCATTACCTTCGACTCAGTCGTGGGTCAGTCCCATGTAACCCAGACTTTGCAAAATGCAATTCGCAGTAATCATCTGGCACATGCCTTTTTGTTTACGGGACCAAGAGGGGTAGGCAAAACAACCTGTGCGAGAATTCTTGCCAAAGTATTAAATTGCCAACAGCCCAGTTCAGATATTGAGCCTTGCGATGTATGTGTTTCCTGTAAATCATTCAATGAAAATGCATCCTTAAACATACATGAGTTAGATGCAGCCTCCAATAATAGCGTAGAGCATATCAGGTCTTTGATTGACCAGGTAAGATTTGCCCCTCAGCAGGGAAAATATAAAATATATATTATTGATGAGGTGCATATGTTGTCATCCGCTGCTTTTAATGCTTTTTTAAAAACTCTGGAAGAGCCACCCAGTTATGCCATCTTTATTTTGGCTACCACTGAAAAGCATAAAATCATTCCTACGATTCTTTCTCGTTGTCAGATTTTTGATTTCAATCGTATCCAGATTTCCGATATGTCAGAACATCTTAGATCGATTTGTATAAAGGAGAACATACAGGCGGAAGAGGAGGCTTTGCATATTATTGCTCAAAAAGCAGATGGAGCCTTGAGAGATGCCCTCTCTATTTTTGACAGAATTGTAAGTTTTTCCAACCAAAATATTCAATACAAAGATGTAATTGAGAATCTAAATATTCTTGATTATGATTATTATTTTGGATTGGTAGATGCATTTCTTGAAGAGGATTATGTTGTTGTTTTAAAAACCTTTGATCAAATTTTAAACAAAGGATTTGAGGCTGATATTTTTATGAATGGATTGGCCGAACATTTGCGTAATCTGTTGATTTGTAAAGATGCTCAAACCATTTCCTTGTTGGAAGTAGCAGGGAATTTGAAAAATAGATATATGGAGCAGGCAGCAATTTGCTCTGGCTCTCATTTGATTTCATTGCTTCAACTATCGAGTGAATCAGATATTCATTACAAACAAGCCAGAAATAAAAGACTACATGTAGAAGTGTATTTATTGAAAATGGTATATGTTTTCAAGGCAACCCAAATTCATTTTCAAACGGAGCTAAATACTGCATCAGAAAAAAAAAAGTCTGTAGTTGAGAACCTCAGTTTAGCAACAGAAATCATTACCCAAGAATCTGATTCAAAGATTGTAAGTCCGGATACAAATAAGGAAATTATTTTAGAAAAAAAGGCTGAGCAGTCTGCTCCTCAAGGGATCGAGGCGAAACCCTTACCTAAATTAAATCTTTCCAAGTCAAGCCTACTTGAGACCCTCAAAAATGAGATTAAAAAAGAAGAGCAGCCCGGGCCCAAAGCATCCTTCCTTGAATGGAATGTAGAGAACATTTTTAATATTTGGGAAGACTATGTTTCGACAATAGATTCTCCCTCCATGCAAGTGCTTTATAAAAAAGCATTGATAAATCTGGATCCGACAGATATACAGATCATTCAAGTAACTGTACAAAGTAATAGAGCGCAAGATGCCATAGCAAGAGATATGGTTTTGATTGAAAGATACAGGCAAGGCTTTGATAAACCTGGCTTGCAATTTAAAATATCTGTGATTGAATCAGAGGAAGATCAGCTTAAGCCGAAACAAAAACCACAAACAGATCGAGATAAATTTCAATATTTTTCACAATTGAATCCTCATATCTCAGAGCTACAAAAAACTTTTGAGTTATATCCCCCTGATTATAATCCCAAAAAAAATAAATAGTTAGACCTTTCCTGTTTTGTTATAAACCCGCCAGAAAGAAATTAATAATCGTACGGGAAACAAGATGGCGGAGATAACACTGGATACGCCAAAGAACAGATATTCAGTTTTAAAATATTGTAATAATCTCTCTTTTTCAGCACTGTCTTCCTTGTCTATAAAATACATGTTGAAGCTTTCCAAGCCTTGATTTTGAAGAAAAGCCTGAAAATTAAAAATCCACTCAATGAGTTTAAAATTCAGCGGAATACAAGCAAATATGATAAGGAACTTGAGCCATTGCATCTGGGCCAAGAAACTGTATTTTAAAAAGAAAATATGTCTTGTAAAAATTAGAAATATCAAAATGGATACCAGATTGGCTGCAATGAATTCATTGAAATTCATTAGGGAGTGCACCGGAAGCATAATTATTGCCACTAATAAAAATGTTACAATCCACCAGATGAATTCCGTGATGTATTTTGCTCTTTTAATTTTTTGATCTAAACTAAGTTCTTTATTTGTATTCATTGAGTCCGATTTTTTTTGCAATATCGGGGCATCTTTTCCAAATTGCCCGGGTTGAAAGCGTGTCAAAACTGTTAATTTCTTCAGGTGTCATTTCTTGTCTGGGATCAAAGCTGCCCATACATTTAATGTGTTCAATAACAATTTCATTGTATTGGTCGGCTTTGATTTGATTGTTTTTGTTTTTTGAAATGGCATCGGCATATTGGACGGAACAACTACAATATTTTTTAGCATAGCCTTCCGGATCGTTTAAATCAGTAGAACAGGAACCAAACAGGGTAGCTGATAAGGCAAAAAGAAGTAATTTTTTAGTTGTTTTCATATGATTTAAGGTACAGGATCATGACCATGCCCTCCCCAGGGGTGGCATCTTGAAATTCTTTTTAAAGTTAACCAACTTCCTTTAATAAAGCCATATTTTTGTAGTGCTTCCAGGCCATATCTGGAACAGGTTGGGTTGTATCTGCAGGAGGAGGGTAAGATTGGTGAAATAAAAATTTGATAAAATCGAATGATTAGTATCCCTATTTTGCCAATAAAGTGATTGACAGCTGAGAATATTTGCTTGATAAAGCGCCACAAAACTTGTAAAACGTACATGCTATTCAAAATTTTCTTTACTCATTTTATGTATCAAAGCCTGCATCGTCATCTGACACAATGTAAAGTCGGGAATTTCTTTACCTGTATAAATGAAAAAAACCTCCAATTGTTTTGGAGATTCAGCCCATGCATTTTGAAATTCAGGCCTTAACAAACGAAAAGCCTCTCTCATTCTTCTTTTAATTAGATTTCTGTCTGTTGCTTTTTTGAATTTTTTTTTGGGAACACTGAAAGCAAATTTAGATTGTTCCATTTCCTTCATGACATAAAAGAATCGAATTGGATAAACAGAAATCGATTTTTTCTGAGCAAAAATTGCTTGAATAGATTTTTTGCTTTTTAAAGAGAAGGTTCTGGGAAATGAAAAACTTGACATGAAAGCAATTTACACTATAAAAGCACAAAACCGTAAGTTTTGTGCTTTTATGAAGATTAAGATCGAAAAAATTTATTTAAGTAAAAATTTCTTTTCGTCTGAAACAGTCAATTGTTTGCGACCTTTTTTACGGCGTGCAGCTAAAACACGACGTCCGTTTTTTGTGCTCATACGTTTGCGAAATCCATGTTTGTTTACACGCTTACGTTTTGATGGTTGATAAGTACGTTTCATTGTATTATAATTTACTTTAATCTTTCTAGATGTCTCTCAAAAAGAGTTTGCAAAGATAATTAAAAAATTGCTTTGACAAAAAGTTTTCTTTAAAACTTAACCATTCATAGACATTAAAAATTCTCTGTTGTTTCTTGTGCCATGAATATGTTTCATCATAAACTCCATAGCTTCTTCAGTTGTCATGTCGGCCAGGTGTTTTCTTAGTATCCACATACGAGTAATTGTATCTTCATTTTGTAACAAATCATCTCTTCTTGTACTGGATTTTGTGAGATCAACTGCAGGATAAACTCTTTTGTTTGCCAGTCTTCTGTCGAGTTGCAGTTCCATATTACCTGTACCTTTGAATTCTTCAAAGATTACCTCGTCCATTCTTGAGCCAGTATCAATGAGTGCAGTTGCGAGAATTGTCAGAGATCCGCCATTTTCAATATTTCTGGCAGCGCCAAAAAACTGTTTGGGTTTGTGTAGTGCATTTGCCTCAACACCACCTGATAGCACTTTTCCACTTGCTGGTGCCACTGTATTGTGAGCTCTTGCCAAACGTGTGATGGAATCCAGTAAAATTACTACGTCATGCCCGCATTCAACAAGTCTTTTCGCTTTTTGTAGGACAATATTTGCTACACGAACATGGTTTTCCGGATGAGCGTCAAAGGTGGAAGAAACTACTTCAGCACGAACACTTCTTTCCATATCCGTTACCTCTTCTGGTCTTTCATCTACAAGAAGTATGATGAGATAAACCTCAGGATGATTCTTGGCGATGGCATTGGCAATATCCTTTAATAAAAAAGTTTTTCCTGTTTTGGGTTGTGCAACAATTAAACCTCTTTGTCCTTTACCTATAGGCGTAAATAAATCAATAATTCGGGTTGAATAATGATTTGGCTCATGTGCGTAAATAATATTTAATTTTTCAGTTGGAAACATAGGCGTAAGATGGTCGAAAGAAACTCTGTCTTTGATTTCCTCAGGTTTCCATCCGTTGATCCGATCTACTTTCAAAAGAGCAAAATACTTCTCACCCTCTTTCGGAGGTCTGATTGTTCCCTGTACAGTATCTCCGGTTCTTAATCCAAATAATTTAATTTGGGAAGGTGATACGTAAATGTCATCTGGGGAGGAAAGATAATTGTAATCTGCAGAGCGCAGGAATCCAAAGTTCTCATTATTGCCTATTTCCAATACACCTTCGCCAACTATCGCACCCTCTAAATCCAGGTTTATCTTGGGTTTGGGAGGAGCTGTTTGCTCTCTTTGTTGTTCGTTATAGTTTTCCCTTTGGCCTTCCTTTGGATTTTCGCGATGGTGTTCTCTGTTCCCATCCCTTTCTCTTTGACCGTCTCTTTGTTGTTCTCTTTCTCTATAACCTTCTTTTTGTTGGTCTCTTTGCTCTCTATTTTGATTTCTTTGAAATTCGTTTCTTTGATTTTGTGACTCTAAACGATTTTGTTCAGACCTTTCCGGACCTCTTCTTTTTTCCTGTACAGCATCTGTCACAATTTCTGGCTTGGTTTCATTCAAAACCAGATCATCTTCTTTTTTTGCAATGGGTTTTTCTTTGAGCTCTATTTTCTTTCTGTTCTTTTTTCTTTCATTGTCTTGACCTTCAGAAATTAAGGAAAGCTCTTCACTTTCTAGTTTTTCTGTATTTTGAGAAGGAGAAACTTCGATACCCTTTTCCTGTTCATTTGACTCAGATAAAAGTTCAATGGATTCGGAAGATACTTCATCCTCATTGCCGCTATGTCCGGATTGAGCTTCAATAATTTTAAAGATGAGTTCTTTTTTTGTATAGCGCTTAAAACCTTTGATGTCAAGCTTTTCTGCCAGATCCTTTAAGTCAGGAACCAGCATTTCATTAAGTTGTAAAATGGTGAACATTTTGGAAATAAAATTTAAAGATTAATCTATTTTCTGAACGCATGTATGAGCGTAATAATAAATGTGAATACTCACGAAATGTTTAATAAGAATAAAAAGAAGGAAAAAGTAGGGGAGTAGATTTGAACCACTTTTATTAGAACTATTTATTGCGGTTTCTTTGACAAAAATACACCATTATTTTAAAATTCAAATACTATCTTTGCAAAAATCAAATTCTGTGACGCTTTAATCGTTTTATATGTTACCTATTCAGTTTATCAGAGAAGAGAAACAAAGAGTTCTTCAAAGTTTAGAAAAAAGATCTTTCAAGGATATCGAAATTTTAGATCGTATTCTACATAGTGATGACAAAAGGAAAAGCATACAACTGCAATCTGATGAATTAAAGGCACAATTGAACCAAATTTCAAAGGAAATTGGACTTTTAATGAAAGAAGGTAATAAAGCAGAAGCGGAAAGGGCTAAAAGCAATACATCTGAAATTAAATTGAAATTGGACGCACTTGAAGCAGAAAATAGAATGGTCATAGAGGAGATCAATCAAATGTTGCTACAAGTTCCTAATTGTTTGAAAACTGAAGTTCCCTCTGGTAAAAATTCTGATGACAATGAAGTTTTTAAGGATTGGACCAAAGATTTCCCCCTCTTACCAGAAAATGCCCTAGCTCATTGGGAACTGGCATCGAAATATAAATTGATAGATTTTGAAACGGGAGTAAAAATTACTGGAGCCGGATTTCCTTTGTATACGGGAAAAGGAGCAAAATTGCAAAGAGCATTGATTAATTTCTTTCTTGATGAAGCCGAAATGGCAGGTTTTGAAGAAAATATTCCTCCTCATGTGGTAAATGCCGACAGTGCAATGGGTACCGGTCAGCTGCCCGACAAGGAAGGTCAAATGTATTATTGCCCGGTGGATGATTTATATTTAATTCCAACAGCAGAGGTCCCGCTTACAAACATTTACAGGGACGTGATCCTGAATGAAGAACAATTTCCTATTAAAATTGCAGGCTATACACCTTGTTTCAGAAGGGAAGCCGGATCTTACGGCGCTCATGTGCGAGGATTAAACAGGCTGCATCAGTTTGACAAGGTTGAAATTGTCTGGATAGAACATCCGGAAAAATCTGCAGAGGCTCATCAAATCATGTGTAAACATGTTGAGCAGCTATTGGAAAAATTAGGCTTGCCTTATCGTATTTTAAAATTATGCGGTGGCGATACTGGTTTTGCCTCAGCATTGACATTTGATTTTGAAACTTATTCAGCAGCTCAAAAAAGATGGCTAGAAGTAAGCTCTGTATCCAACTTTGATGTATTTCAGGCCAACCGCCTTAAATTGAGGTTTAAATCCAAAGAGGGCAAAGGGACTCAGCTGGCACATACTTTAAATGGATCAGCTCTGGCCTTACCCAGGATTGTTGCCACAATACTAGAAAACTATCAAACTGAGGAAGGTATTATAGTTCCAGAAGTATTGAGAAAATATACCGGATTTGATATAATCAAATAAAAGCTTCTAAGAAGCTTTTGTTAGTTGGGAAATAATACCTCCATACTACAGATGACAGAGCTTAATTTGATAGCTTCGAATATTCTTGACTCATTGCAGCCCAATGAAACAAGTGAAGCCTCATGTGATTTAACACATTGCTCGCAACCGTTGACAGCCGAAACAGCCAAACTTACCAATTCGAAAAATTCTTTACCCAAGACAGGGTTCAGCATGATATTCATTCTCAGACCAGCGCGCATTTGTTCATAACTCTCTTTGCCGGCAAAATGCCTGAATCTGTACAATACATTGTTTGTTCTTAGTAAAGAAGCACAGGATATGGCGTCAGCTATTTCAGCTGCAC
The DNA here is from genome assembly GCA_964574485.1 of uncultured Saprospiraceae bacterium. GTDB lineage: Bacteria > Bacteroidota > Bacteroidia > Chitinophagales > Saprospiraceae > Saprospira. The sequence goes on from CAZNNX010000016.1 coordinate 21,088, forward strand.
TGGCTCCAGCTTGCTTCGCTTTTTCTTGAAAAGCAACTGTAAGAACGCGATTCGAATGATTAGAGGAGATGGCTGTTGATAATAAATAAACCTCTTTTTCATTTAAGTCCTTGGATTTAAGAAATCCTTTGAAATTCATTCTTATATCTCTAATGTATTTAGAATCACCTTCAATAAGTGTTTGTAATACATTGTTTTCATAGTTGTTCTCCAAACCCAAATCAGTTAGGAAATCTTGTAATGTCTCAATCATAAGCGTATGAATAAAAAACCAGTCTTGAGTATCAAGACTGGCCTAATAGTTAATATTTTTTAAACATGTAAGGTTTCTTCTCCTTTTTTCCAGTTGCAAGGGCAAAGCTCATCAGTTTGCAAGGCATCTAGAACACGAATCACTTCCTCTACATTTCTACCAACACTCAAATCATATACACTGACCCAACGAATGACATTGTTTGGATCTACAATGAAAGTAGCTCTGTAAGCAACTTTTTCGCCATCAACCAAAATTCCTAATTCTTCAGCCAATGATTTCGATGTATCGGCCAACATAGGAAATTTTAATCCTCTAAGATCATCATGATCTTTTCTCCAAGCTAAGTGTACAAATTCTGAATCAGTTGAAGCACCGATCAATGTTGTATTTCTATCTCTGAATTCTTCATAGGCATTGTTAAACTCAGCGATTTCCGTTGGACAAACAAATGTAAAGTCTTTCGGCCACCAAAACATCACAGTCCATCTTTCTTCATTGTTGGAGAAATTGTTTGATAGTGTGCTGAATTCTTTTCCTTTTTCTAAAGAGACAACAACCTTTTTTTCAAATTGTGGAAACTCTTGTCCTACAGTCATTAAACGACTCATAATGTTAATAAATTTTAAACAGATTAATAAAGATTTACAAATTCATAAAATCAGAAAAAACGCCTCTTTGTGGAAATTGTTTTTATTTACATCACTTAAGATTCTAAGTTTTTATCTGATTACTTATTAACACAAAAATACAGTTATTGGTTTGATAAAAAAATTGAAATCTTCGATAATGTTATTGATAATGTCTATTGATTTTCCCTTCTTGTTAAGTTGATGTCTCATGCCCACACTTACTCAGATAGAATACTTGTTGGCTGTTGATACTTACCGTCATTTTGGTCAGGCAGCTCAACATTGTTTTGTAACTCAACCTACTTTGAGTATGCAAATTAAAAAAGTAGAGGAAGAGTTGGGTATCATTATTTTTGATCGATCCAAACAACCAGTTCTGGTAACACAACATGGCAAAGTCATTATTGACCAATGTAGGAATGTGATTCGTGAAATGACCAAATTACAGGAGATTTTTACATCTGAAGAACAAAATTTTTCAGTAAATCTACAAGTTGGACTGCAAGATTCACTCGAGGGAACATACCTTCTCAAGGCAATATTCTATTGCGAAGAATTGTACAGAGATTTTACTTTTAACCTTTGGGAAGATAATCGCAAGAATTTACTTAAAGCCTTGGATCAGGACAAGATTGATATGTTTTTTGCACCCTATCATGATAGTTTTGAACAATACAAGTATCAATTTCTGTACGAAGAGCATTATGTGGAAATTTACCCTCATAATTTTTCTCCCCAAAATATTTCTGAATCAAAGGCCATAGTCAGCCTGGATTCTTTTTTTGAAGAAATTAAGAAAGACCTCCAAATACAGGATAATCAAATAAAATATAAAATTAGGTCGATTGAAAATCTCAGGATTATACTTCAGCATACCAATTTATCCACCATACTGACGGAATCATTTCTTCCTTTATTTCCTGATTTTCATTCTAACCTTCAACCCAGTTCAAAGAGGAAAATAGTAATGGTTTATAATCGCAATCACCATAAAGAAAAGCTATTACAAAAAATAATAGGCTATTTCTTAGATAAAAACAAAGCTTGACTCTCCGGATTAAATATCATGAGTTTACTCAATTATTGAGATTTCATTTGTTTGTTTTGGAGTGATTTCTTAAAATAAACGATATTTACTTTATGAAATCAAAGGAAATGAGTAAAAGATTAATTCGACTTGGTCGTATGGAACTTAAAAAGAATCTTAAAGATATATTCTTTATTGGTACTGGAGTTTTGATGGCGGCTATCGGGTTGAAAGGATTTCTTTTACCAAATCATTTTTTAGATGGCGGTGCCATGGGGGTTTCATTACTGATCAAGCACATAACTCAGCTTGACCTGTCTTTATTGATCATTCTTATCAATTTCCCATTTATATTAATAGGTGCCAAACAAATTTCTGTTGCTTTTGCTGTTAAAAGTATACTGGCCATAACAGGACTTGCCGTTTTACTGCATTTTGTACATTTTGAAGTTTTTACTCAGGATAAGCTTCTGATTTCAATTTTTGGTGGTTTTTTTCTTGGGGCTGGAATAGGGCTCAGTATCAGAGGTGGGGCGGTAATTGATGGGGCTGAGGTTTTGGCGATTACCATCAGTAGAAAAAGTAGTTTTACCGTAGGTGATATCATTACCTTTTTTAACCTGATATTATTTAGCCTGGCTGTCTTCTTAGTAGGTATTGAAACGGCAATGTATTCAATGTTGACTTATCTTTCTGCCTCCAGAACAGTTGATTTTATTATTAATGGGATTGAAGAATATATTGGAATTTATATTGTTTCAGTAAAAGCAGATGAAATTAAGGAACACATTATTTATCAAATGGGTAGGGGCATAACGGTATTCAAATCTGAAAAAGGGTATGGATCCAGAGGTATGATTGAAGAAGAGGGGAAAGTTTTGTTTTGTGTTCTAACCCGATTGGAGGTGAGCAGAATTCTTCATGAAATAGAAAAAATTGACAGCCAGGCATTTGTTGTTCAACATGCTATTAAAGATACCAAAGGTGGTATGATCAAAAGAAGACCCTTACATTAACTTACTATCTGCTGGGAACAAAAATCCATAGCAAAAGATAAATAAAACTCATAGCTCCGGCGCCAATTCCCAGGGTAATGCCTCCGATGCCAAAAAAACAGATGAGGAAGATGACCCTCAACCAACCGCCATGAATACCTATGGCCCTGGCTATGCCAGCCAAAACACCTGCGATGACTCCATTTGATGAATCCCGATACATTTGAATTTAATTTTTGTCTGTAACCTTTGTCACAAATTGTAAAAAAAAGAGTTAATAGATTTGTTGAAATTACAAACAATTGTAATAAAATAAAATGCTTAGATCGAAATTATCTTTTTTCTTTAGATTCAGAAATCAACTGATTGCAGTGTGTATAGGAGCTGTTCTTGGTTATTTATATTATTATTTTGTTGGATGTAATTCTGGATCTTGTGCGATTAGCTCAAACCCTTTGAATTCTATACTTTATGGATCTTTTATGGGATTTCTATTGACATATGAAACTCAAAATATAAACAAATCAAAATAAAACTTTATGAAAAAAACAATTATTGATGTAAGAACTTTGGCTGAATTTCAGGGAGGACATGTGCCAGGCAGTATCAATATCCCCTTGAATGAAATTCCTGGAAAAATTGAAGAAATAAAAAAAATGAGTCAGCCCATTGTGCTGTGCTGCGCTTCGGGCATGAGGAGCAGTCAGGCTACTCAATTCTTACAGAGTCATGGTATTGCCTGTGCCAATGCAGGAAGTTGGTTAGATATTCGTTCATAATTAGAAACTTATATTATGTTTTCATTTTTAAAAAAAATATTTGGATCTGGAATCAATTATAAAGAACTTATGGACAAAGGTGCTATGATTATAGATGTGAGGACGCCAGGTGAGTTTCAATCAGGCCATATTTCTGGTTCGATCAATATTCCTCTTCAGGAACTGAGTAAAAATTTGCATAAGCTAAAAAAAGATGTGCCACTCATTACCTGTTGTGCTTCTGGTATGAGAAGTGCATCGGCAAAATCAATTTTATTGAATAAGGGTTATACAGAAGTTTACAATGGAGGTGGCTGGGCAAGTCTTCATAATAAACTGTAAAGAATCCGACTTTTATAAAATAATTTTTGGCTAAGTATTTGGACATACTTACTGGCATTTCTTCAATATGAAGAGGCATTTCAAATGGATGTATGATAACAAACCAGAAATGAGCAATTGCAGATTTTAGAACAGGGTCAATCGGTGAGCTATCATTAAACCATTTTAAAAATATGTCCATTTCTTCTTTCATCCTGTTAGAATATTGTAAAGTCAATTTATAAATAGCCTTTATTAAATGTAGCAATGAGAAAAAATTCGAAAGATTCTGGTTGGGAACTTAAATAAAAGTTATTCACCTTTTGCTAGGAATTGGTAAACGGATTGATTGATAATTTGATTTTTTTCATCGTACCAAATGACTTCTTTTTTTTGCTCTTGATAAATGATTTCTTGTTTCAAAACAAGAGGATTAAGTGCAACATCTGAGCGTAATTGAACCACCAATTGGTTATCTTTTACAAATAGCAGAATCTGAATCGGATGATTTTTCGAATTGATAAATCTAAAATCTTTCCAACCAAAAACTACCGTGGCATCTGTACCTAAAGGAGCAAAGCGATCTTCTTCATTTAGATATAAATCAATGCTATGTGCATATCGTTCTTTAATTTTCAAATCGACTTGCATGCAAACTTGATGAAGTATACCAGCAACTTGGCAGAGACCACCTCCGGTTTCGTAAAATATCTTACCATTTCGAATGGATCGACTGGTCTTAAAATCTACTTCCGGATTGCCGACCAATTTCCAAAAAGAAAAAACTTCACCAGGCTGTACGATCGTGTTGTGAATCTTACCCGCTGCTCTGGTTATATTATACAATTTTTCCTCAAAGAAAGCAGAGGCCTTAATCTCTTGTTTGATTTGATAGGAAAAGCTAAAATCTAGGGAATTATCTGTTTTTTTTGCAAAAATTATTCGTCCAAACCAATCTTTGTAGGCCCTTATTGTCAATTTAATAATCCTTTTAAAAAAATAAAGGTTCATTATTTTTTAACCAATTTTATTGCGATATAGGAAGCAAACTGAGGCGCTAAGAAAATAGATATTAATTTTTCAATGGGTAAAATCCACTTTCTAAGAAAGGCAGGAAACCGATGAATTGGTATAAACAGGATTCCTTTAGTCTTGATAATTTGAAAATCAGATCCAGTTATTTCTTTCATTTCTTGCATTGTGTAGGATGAAGAGGCATGCCATTTGGCAATTTTACTGTAATGAGAAGGTCTTCTGAATTTGGAAGGAAAATCAAAAATAAGAAATGAGCCTTGAGGTAGTAAAGTCTTGACTTTATCTAGTAAATGCTTAAAATCTGTAGGGCTCAGATGCATTATGAAATGAAAACTGTAAATGCCCTGAACAAAGTGAAAATCATCAAATGAATCATTAATAACATCTTTCAAAATAAATTTTTTATCAGGAAATTTTACTGCAGCTCTTTGAAGCATAGATTCACTACAATCAATTCCTATTTCACAATAGTGACTGAGTCTTCCGGTACCACATGCCATATCGATAATAGATCCCTTTTTTTCATCTTTTACTATCCAGTTCATTAAAACTTGGTTTTCCAGTAAATGAATATATCGACCATAACTGTTTTCAAAACGACTCTGGTCATAATTATTGGCTAAATTTTCGTAATAATCTCTTATTTCCATGATTTTTTACATAAAAAAAGAGGATTCCACGACGGAATCCTCTTTCAATAAATTAGGTATGATTATTTTTTAATCAATCTATAGCTTTGATTCACTGTACCAGCTTGAACTCTAACAACATACACCCCAGCAGACCAATCAGCAGTATTGATTTGGTAGCTAGTGCTTAGAATTTGAGTTTCTTGAATAGTAGTAATCAATTGACCGGTAACATTAAGTACCTGAATCTCAATATCAGAACTTTGAGTTAAACTTAAACTAAGTGTTACCAAATCAGTTGTTGGATTTGGATACAAATTAACTGCAAGTCCATTGATTTCAGAGATGGAAGTAGGTTGACTTACTGTAGCTGATTGTACGCTAGTACATCCATTTGCATCTGTAATAGTAACTGTGTAAGTACCTGGATTAACACCATTTAAGTCTTCAGTACTAGATCCATTAGACCAAGTATAAGTATAAGTTGGTGTACCTCCATTGACGGTTAGGTTTACAGAACCATCGTTAGTAGCTGCACCCGATGCATCAGTAACTGAAACGCTACTGTTGATAGCAGTTGGTTCAGTAACAGTTTGTGATCCAGTAGTAGCACATCCGTTTTGATCAACAACTGTAACTGTATAAACACCGGCTCCAACGTTAATGATTGATTGAGAAGTTTGTCCGTTAGACCACAAGAAAGTATAAGGACCTGTTCCTGTGCCACCTGTAGTAAGACCAATACTGCCATTGCTTCCACCATTACATGATACGTTTAAAGGAGAACTCATGATAACATTTAAAGCACTAGGTTGTGTAATCGTTACAGAACTTACACCAGAGCAAGAACTTGCATCTGTAACTGTAAAAGTGTAGGAACCAGCTGCTAAACCTGTAGCGGTTGGACCAGTTTGACCATTTGACCAAACGTAAGAATAAGGGGCTGTACCACCGTTAGCAGTTCCTGTAGCAGTTCCAGTAGCATTTCCATTACAAAGTGGATTTGTGCTGGATGATACAGATGCTGTTGGTGCATTTGGATTAGATACAACAATACCTGTTCTTACACCCACACAACCGTTTGCATCTGTAATGGTTACAGAATAAGTGCCTGCAGAAATATTATTGATTGAAGAACTATTTCCCCCGTTAGACCAAGCATAGGTATAAGGAGCCGTACCAGCCGTAGCTGTTACTGTAGCCGATCCTGTAGATCCTCCACACGCTGAATTCGTAGTAGAAGATGTAGAAGTTACTGAAACAGAGTTTGAGGTAACATTTACTGTAGAACTACCTCTACAACCATTTAGGTCAGTGATAGTCACTGTATAAGAACCAGCAGCCAAGTTGTTAATACTTGCTGTATTTCCACCTGTACTCCATGTATAAGTGTATGGAGCAGTTCCTGAACTTGTTGCAGAAGTTGCAGTACCATTTGCAGCTGTACAAGTAGCTTGAGTCGAAGTTGTACCAACATTCAATGTAAGGTTGTTAGCTGTAACAGTTGTAGATGAAGTAGCAGAACAACCATTCGCATCATTAACTGTCACTGTATAGGTACCTGCAGCTAAAGCTGAAATAGAAGCAGTGTTACCTCCATTTGACCATGTGTAGGTGATTGGGGCAGTTGCTCCTACAGGAGTAGCTGTTGCTGTACCGTTAGAGGCAGTACATGTAGATTGTGTACTTGAACTTGTTGCAGTAACCGCACAGGCATTTCTGAAGTAAGCTCTTACGATGGGTGTAAAGTTGAAACCAGCAATTAAGGTATTAAGTGGAGAGAAAGCTCCATTGTTTATGTTGGCATAAACAGTATTGGCTGTGAACAAGCTATTGGCACATTGCAGGCCGTAATTATCCCCAGTTCTGAATTTTTCAAGTCCAACAAAATAAGTACCTGGAGTTAAGCTTAAAGCTCCTCCAGTTAAATTGGTTACAGGTAACTTGATAGGTCTTCCAGAAGTATCTGCAACAGTAAATTGATAAATATTTGAGTTTCCAACAAATGCAGTATTGCTTGGTACTCCGGCAACAGTACTTGAAATTCTGACTCTTACTGTGTCACCTAAGCCGGCAGCTCCTGGATAGCAGAAAAATAAAACTGAATCCATAATAGTGTTCGCTGTAATTTGAAAATTATTTCCAATAATTACAGAAGCTGTATTACCAGCACCAACACCCTGAACAGAGGTTCCATTATCTCTTGCATATTCATCATTGTCGATAACAACGGCATATCTGAAAGTATCATTCGCTACGCTACCAGTATTACCGCTGATAACATGAACAAATTGGTAAGATCCTAAAGTAGGAGCAGCAGGTGTGTATGCTGGAAGATTAATCACAGTATTGGCACCGGCAGCCAAGTTAGTAGTAGAACCAGTTTGAGCGTATACAGGAGTTGCAACGTTAGGTAATTTGTAAACGCTGGTTGTCAAAGTAACAGTACCCGCAGAGCCAGTTCCTGAATTGTTAACAGTGGCACTTACAGGGAAAGAACTCACCTGTGATTGTGGAATTACTGTATATTCACCAGGAGTAACTCTTGAAATTGATACTTCAGGGCTAGTAGCACCTCCAAATGGAGTGTATACATAGTCATCAATTCCGATGTAATCAGAATTTGCTCCTGTAGGACCACCATTCGTTACAAAATAACGGAATGCGATTCTACCTGAAGTAGGTGCAGCCAAACCTGTGATTGTAATTGTGTATTGTGTCCATACAGCAGGATAAGCTGTTGTTGAAAGTGTAGGATTAATTTCCAGTAACAAAGTAGTATAATCCCCTACAGATACATTGGTTGTTCCAACGTTAACACTAGCGCCATTTGTGCTAAGTCTAACCTGTAAGTTGTCTGGATAGTTTCCACCTGCACATCTTGAATAAAAAGTGATAACATCACCATTTTGAAATGTTCTGTTTGGTGTGAACAACCAGTTTGAAATTGTAGCAGCACCTGCAACGCTGTTGTAGTTACAAGCGATGTAAGAGGTGTCTGGTAATGAGTTGGCAGGGAATACTGTATTATTTCCTTGCACCCAGTTAGGGTTTGTACCCACAGGGGTACTTAAATTTTGTTGTGCCCAGCCACTGGTAAAAAGGGATGCTACATTGTTGAAGCCTTCATTGATAGGTTGCGCAATCATTTTTGTAGAAAAAATCAAGGCAAAAATCAATAAAGAAAATCCCTTCCATGTCGGAGCATTTTTTTGAAGATTGATTCTCATGATAAAAAATTTGTTAGTAAAAAAATAGGTAAATTTTGTTCAATTCAAAGGGCGAATATAATAAAAATTGGTTAATTATTCAAAAAGCCTCCTCAACTACTTAGATTTTAATACCTAAGTAAGTAAATTTAGTAGTTGAGATCTTTAAAATAACTCTGTTTTAGTAAACGATATACAGAAAAGGTATCGCCTCCAGATAAGAAAATTGATACAGACTTAGAATAACAATGGCCAAAAGTAAAGCACTACACCAAACAGGTAGAAACCTCATGATTACAAATAACCTATCATAAATTCTTATCGGAATGAATTGAAGAGATAAACCTATGATCATGGCTAAAAAAGGAAATTTATAAATGGAGTACCATGAGTGCCACAGATTAAAATCAATATTTTGGAACATCTGTTGGTAAAAGGAATAAAAAAATACTAAATCCTTTGACTTTAATAATACCGATGTGAAAACCAAAAAGTGAAAAGTAATTAATATGCTCAGAAATTTATAAAACCAACCACCAGCCTGAAGGCATTTTTTTCTTATACCGGAAGTCATGATTTCCCAACAAATGGCAAGGCCATGTAGTATCCCCCAAAGTATAAAGACTGCATTGGGACCATGCCACAGACCTGAAATCAAAAAAGTAATAAAAATTCCTATTATACTTCCCCAAATTTTATAAGATCGAAAATAGAAGGTGAGGGGTTGAAAAATATATTCACTCAGCCATTCATACAGGCTAATATGCCATCTTCTCCAAAAATCACTCACATTGGTAGCTTTGAAAGGTTGATTGAAATTGCCTTTAATCGGGAAACCAAGAAACAGCGAAAAAGCCAAAACCATATCCGTGTAACCGGAAAAGTCAAAAAACAATTGGATCAGACCTCCATAGCAAGACATGAGCAAATCAATGGAAGAAAAAAATTGAGGGCTTTCAAATACCCTGTCTATCATATTCGCAGCGATGTAATCTGCAATCATTATTTTTTTAACCAAGCCGGAAATTAGAAGAAGAGTGGCTGTATTCAAGAGCGCGGCATCTATTTTCTTGACCTCTTTGAATTGGGGTAGAATATCTCTTGCCTTAGTTATTGGCCCAGCCAAAATGTTGGGAAAAAAAGAAACGTAAAGTAAATAATTTAAATAGTTTCTTTCAGGTTCCTCTATCATTTCTCTATTGACATCAAGGACATAACCCAAGGATTTGAAAACAAAATAACTGATTCCTATCGGTTGTAGTATTCGAAATGCAAGGTGTAGATCAGACCCCGTACTTTGATTCCAAATGTCAATAAAAAAATAAGTATATTTAAAATAGAGTAGCCCACCCAAATTCATAAGAACTGAAATCCAAAGAAGAAATTGTTTTGTGAACTCTTTTTTTGATTTATGTATTCCTTGGGCAATGAAAAAATCTATTGAAGACATACCCAGTAGCGCAAAAACAAAAAATCCGCTTAATTTATAATAAAAGAACAGGGAGAAGAGTAGCAAAATTGAGTTTCTCCAGAATATAAATTGATGAAGTAGTGAATAAATTAGATAAAATCCAGAAAAAAGTATAAAAAATTGCGTTGTTTGAAACAACAACGGAGCCTTGGCATTGTAATACAATAAATCTTGAAAAATAGTTAGATCTGTCATTTGTTTTCTTCCTGCC
>CAZNNX010000017.1:0-30599 GCA_964574485.1 uncultured Saprospiraceae bacterium
TATGCGCCGAGAGAACTGCATTTTTCTCAGCTGCTGTCCAATATCCTAATATTCCTATAGTAGCCGCAGCAATTACGGTAGAAACACAAAAGAAAAATATGCAAAAAGCGGTTTCTCCTTGTGGGTCTTGCCGACAAGTCATGCTGGAATATGAATTAAAAGGGGCTCAAGATATTAAATTGATCCTACAGGGAGATGCCGGGGAGGTATTGATTTGTAAATCTGTTAAAGATATTTTACCCTTATATTTTGATGCAAGTTATCTGTAATACCTATGGCACAGAAACAATCCAAGACCAAAGAAAATCTAAAAAAACCAAGCCTTGAATCGCAGAACTCCGAAATCAGAAATTTAAATCTTTTACATAGGAATATCTCGATTGCACTTAGTCTTCTCGTTTTTATTATATACGGGAATACCTTATACCATCAATTTGCCTTTGATGATTCCATTGTTATCGTTGAAAATTCTTTTACACAAAAAGGAATTGCAGGTACTTATGATTTGGCCACAAAAGATTTTTTTGAAGGGATTTACGGTCCAGGAGGCATGGAACTTACAGGTGGTCGATTCCGACCACTTTCCCTGGTTAGTTTTGCCATTGAAAATCAACTTTTTGGCAAAGAAAAAAAGAATCAAGACGGCAGTATAAAAAAAGATACAGAGGGAAACACATTATATGACTATCCTCCTTTTTGGGGTCATTTGCTCAATATTTTATTTTATTTCTTCTCAATTTTACTTAGCTACCATTTACTCAGGATTTGGTTTCCAGATTATAAAAACGAGCTAAATATCATTCCACTTTTAAGCTGTATGATTTTTTTAACACACCCTATACATACAGAAGTTGTTGCCAATATCAAAAGCAGGGATGAGATTTATGCCTATTTGCTGTTGATTCTTTCATTGTTCAGTGTACAAAAGCCAATCTTCAAAAATAAAACAGTTAGTTTGTTCCTTGCTTGTTTGTGTTTCATGGGTGCCATGCTTTCAAAAGAAAGTGCCTTTACCTTTGTGTTGATTTATCCCATCATTTTTTACACATTTAATTCAATCGATTTCAAAACATCTTTGGTTCGATCGATTCCATTTTTTGTTATGGCTTTTGTCTACTTTGTTTTACGTTCATATATGGTGGGCGAAATTAAGGCTGAAACCAATACAGATTTGATGGAAAATCCATTCTATCAAGTTGATTTACCTAATAAGTTGGCTACGATTTCTTTAGTTCTCTTCAGCTATGTTAAAAACTTATTTATCCCGATACAACTATCAAGTGACTACTCCAGAGAACAAATCACAATTGTAAATTTTGGAAACCCCTGGGCTATTCTGGGCCTGCTGTTCCATGTATGTTTGGCTGTATATGTGCTCATTAAAGTATTAAAAAAGGATGTCATAGCTGTAGGTATTTTAATATATTTCCTACCTCTTTCCCTAACAATCAATTTATTTTTTAACATCGGGGCGCCTATGGCAGATCGTTTTCTCTACATACCCTCTTTTGGCTTTTCAATCATTGTTGCCTATATCATCTCCAGATATGCCGGCTTACAATATTTTTCACAATTGAAATCTAAAATAATCTTCACCTCAGTCATTGGTATATCAATCCTGTTATTTTCATGGAAAACCATAGATAGAAATCAAGATTGGTATAACAATGAAACCCTGTTTGCCGCAGACGTAAAAAATGCGCCTTCTTCTGCGAAAATGAATTATTATTATGCCAACACACTATTTAAAAAATTTATCGATAGTGAAATCAAAGACAGTAATTTGCTCGTTATTGCAGAGAAACATTTTAAGACAGCCATTGACATCTATCCTAAATTTCATACAGCGCAATATAATCTGGGTTTTATAGCCAAAACTAAAAGAAATGGAAAGGAGGCGGAGTCTCATTTGTTAAAAACATTATCCTTGCAACCCGGTTATTTGAATGCAATTGAAATGCTTGGACAAGTTTATGGTGAATTACTGCAGGATTTGCCAAATTCTGAGAAATATATTTTACAGGCAATTGCCATAAATAAACAAAGAGGTATAAAGGAGTCTCTTGCTTCAAATTACAAAAATCTGGCTATCGTTTATGCCATGCAACAAAAGTTTGAAAATGCCATTAATATTTGCAAGGAAGCAATATTGCTTAGCCCTCAAGATGCCAATATTTATATGAACATGGGAATTATCTATCAGCAGATGGGACAAGGCCAAGCTTCACAAGAGGCATTTGAAACAGCATTTAAAATAAACCCTGCTTTAAGAAAATAATCTTACCCAGGAAATTTAATCCTACTGGGAATTATGCTGAATTATTTCTTCGGCAACCAGCTTTGATAATAATCTTCCAATTCTATCCCCAAACAGTGTTCTGTCATATATAAGGGCTTAAAAGTATCTATCATTACTGCCAGCTCCAAAGTTTCTTTGGCGCCAATACTTTTTTCAATGGTACCTGGGTGTGGCCCATGAGGTATACCACCCGGATGCATTGTGATCATCCCTTGTTCAACATGTGCTCTACTCATAAAATCTCCATCCACATAGTAAAGAATTTCATCACTGTCTATGTTACTATGGTGATAGGGTGCGGGTATTGACAAAGGGTGATAATCGTAGAGTCTGGGCACAAAAGAGCAAACAACAAAGCCACCGGTTTCAAAAGTCTGATGGATGGGTGGAGGCATATGTATTCTTCCGGTTATAGGTTCAAAATCATGTATTGAAAAGGCATAGGGATAACAGTATCCGTCCCATCCAATTAAATCAAAAGGATGATTATAATAAGTATAAGGATAAATAATATCTTGTTTTTTTATAAAGAACAGAAATTCACCTTGTTGATCTATTGTTTGTAAATTTTCAGGTTTTCTGATGTCTCTCTCACAAAAGGGTGCGTGTTCCATGTGTTGTCCCCATGCATTTCTGTATCTTTTAGGTGTTCGGATGGGTGTGGGAGATTCTGTAATCAACAGCCTGTTATTTTCATCATTGAAATGTAGCTGATATAATGTACCTCTTGGAATGATGAGGTAATCTCCATAAGAGAATGCAATTTCACCATACATGGTTTTGAGAATACCTGAACCCACATGAATGAAAATCATTTCATCGGCATCTGCATTTTTAAAAAAATAGTCAGTCATCGACAACTTAGGTGCAGCCAAAATGATTTTACACTCGTTGTTTACCAACACAGGTTTTCTACTCTTAAGATAATCAGCTTCCGGTTCGATTTGAAATCCTTTCAAGCATCTTGGTTTCAATTGATTATCTGTGAAGAATTTGGGTGCAATACTAAATGGTTCCCCAACCTGAGAGATTTGTGTGGGGGGATTCACATGATAGAGTAAAGAAAAAATATCGGAGAAACCTTCTGTGGAAAACAACTCTTCCCCATATAAACCTCCTTTTGGATTTTTGAATTGTGTATGCCTTTTGTTGGGTATCTGTCCGAGACGATGATAATGCATAAAATCTTTTTTTAAATTAACATCTAATTTAGGAACTAATTAAGAAAAACAAAATCTGAAATAAAAATCTAACGGGAACTAATGGGCTATCAATCCACAATAATTATATATTTCATTGATAATCAAATCAATTTCTTTCGGATAATCAATCCAATGCTTTTGATGATTTACACCCTCCCAAATACTGATAGTAATCAATTTTCTTACAGAACCATAGGTAATTGCCAGCCTTAGTTCTACAGGTTTAGGCTGTTCTTTTAATCGATTGTAGCACTCAAAATTAGCACAATTGTACTGTGCATTCATTTCAAAAAAAGATTGGGATTCGATGAAAGCCATTAATTTTTCCAGCTTTGCCCTACCCATATTTGATTTAAATGTTTTCAGACCTTCTTTTTCGGTTAGAATTTGTCTCAGGATGGTTCCATCATTCTCTATCTTTATCAAATTCCGAAGAACTACATTTTCTTTTTCTAAAAATCCGCCCCCCAAGAGTTCTATTTGCATGAAATTTCCGTTTGGAGCTGACTTTATTTCTTTTGAAGGAAAAAGGCTTGTTTTATTTTGCGTCTGACTTTCAGTCTCATTAGAGTCATTTGGTTTAGGGGTGACTATTGGTTTAAAGTATTGAATTTCAGGTTTTTCACCAGGATTATAAGTAAAATATTGTGTACTTGTATCTGCCAGTCTGAAAAAATAAAGTCGATAGGTGTTTCTGGTTTTAGATTTATATTCGAGCGCTAAAATTTGTTCATTACACTCTGCAACGAGCCAATTCGTTCTTTTACTGAAATTATAGGTCAAAACAAATTCTTTAGGCTGGGCATTCCATCGATCAGTAATCATTTGCCCATTTAGAAAGGTATAAGAGTTGCCATCGTACTTGAACCAGATTTGATGCTCGTATTCTTCATCATCTTTGAATAGCACTTCATTTTTATCTACATGCAGGGTGTAGGAAAATTTCCAACGCGTATTACTGAACTGATGTTGAAAAAAAAGAGAATCTCTCTGCGCAAAGGCTAATTGACATTGCACAAAAAAAATTAAGACAAAGAAAAAAATATGTTTTTGCATTATACAATTGATTCTCCTATAATCCAGGCCCCTGTCCAGGCAGCTTGAAAATTAAATCCACCAGTAAGTGCATCAATATTCAGAACTTCACCTGCCAGGTAAAGGCCGGGTATTTTTTTCGACTCAAATGTACTAAAATTAATTTCATTAAGCAATACTCCTCCAGAGGTCACAAACTCTTCTTTATGCGTACTTTTTCCTTTCACATGAAAGGTAGATTCTGTTAGTTCATTACAAAAATCTGTCAATTGTTTTTTATTTACATCAGCCCAGATCAAAGTTTCAGGAATTTGAACAAATTCCAGTAATCGCTTCCACAAACGTGATGGTAATTGAAAAAGCTGATGCGCTGAGATTTGTTTTTTTGGATTTTGACTTTTATACACCTGCAGGGCTTCCATGACTTGCTCTTTATTTCCTGTAGAAGCTGCCCAATTTACCTTGATGTTAAAATCATAGGATTTTGCATAAAGTTCAGGAGCGAAATAGGATGAAAGCTTTAAAATTCCGGGGCCACTTAATCCCCAATGTGTAACCAATACAGGACCCTCTGCGAGTGATTTTTTAAACTCAGGAATGGTTACATGAACCTGTGGCACAGAGATTCCGGACAAATCCTTCAGTCTGCTATCTTTAATATTAAAGGTAAAAAGAGAAGGTACAGGTTCAGCGATTTGCAGACCCAATTCAAAAAGCATATTCCATATTGCTGGGCTACTTCCTGTGGTAATTACCAGCCTATCTGTTTCAAAGGAATCTTTTGCCTGCATGTGAAAGATACCATTTTGGTACACTATTTTATCCAACCTTTGTTGAGTCAGAACTCGCACACCTAATCTTTTTGCCTCATCTTTGAGACATTCTACAATAGTTGCAGAATCATCTGATTGAGGAAACACTCTCCCGTCATCTTCAATTTTCAATTTTACCCCTCTGTCTTCAAACCATTCCATGGTATCGGCACAGGCAAAACGATGAAAAGGTCCCAAGAGCTCTTTACTACCTCTCGGATAATATTTTATTAAATCCTGTGCAGACCAGCAAGCATGTGTGAGATTACATCTTCCACCGCCAGATATGCTTACTTTCTGCAATACATCCTTTGATTTTTCAAGTATTAAAACTTCTCTATCGGGATTTTGATCTGCTATTTTGATAGCTGCAAAATATCCGGCAGCACCGGCGCCAACAACAATTATGGGGTACATTTATTTATATATTTTTTTCTGATTTAACCAATTTCTATATTTTCTTGCATATACGGCATGCTCTGCTAAATTTCTGGCAAACTCATGATGTAAGGGTTGGGATGGCTGAGGAACAGCAGCGCAAAAAAACATGAAGTCGTGCTTTTTATACTGAAGAACAGCATCTATAGATTGTATGGAAGCCATACGTATGGGTCCCGGGGGCAAACCATCGTACTTGTATGTGTTGTATGGAGAATCTAATTTCAACATTTCTTTGGTAACTCTTTTTACAGAAAAATCTCCGAGGGCAAAAACAACTGTTGGATCAGCTTCCAACCTCCACCCTTTTTTCCTTAGTCGATTTAGATAGACTCCTGCAATCGTTGATTTTTCGGGGCCATAAGTTGTCTCTGCTTCAACAATAGATGCCAAAGTATATATTTCAGCAAGGCTTAGCCCCAATTCATTTGCCCTATCTATACGGTCTGAATTCCAAAATCTTTCAAACTCCACTTCCATTTTCTTTAAAAAATCCTTAGGTTTCACATTCCAATAAAATTCGTAGGTATTTGGAATAAAAAAACTCAAAATTTCATCTTCTTTCAATTGATACTTTTTCTTAAAAATACTATCAGCAAAAAGGGAATCCAATTGCATTTTACTGATTTCCAAATGTTTAGAAATATATTCAAAAAGTGAGTCTTTGGTTCTGTGATTTTGTAAGGTCAGTCGCAGTGGAACATTACCACCTTGAAGGGCTCTGAGTAAATGCCTGATGGTTTTTATATTAGTGCTCACTTTAAATTTTCCAGCCTTGATCCTGTATCTAAAAAAAAGAGCTGTTTTAATAAATTGATCTGAGTCAGATATTATTTTTTTCCTTGACAACTCCTGGGCCAAGGAATCCAGATTAAACCTTGAAGGTACATAGATAAATGTCTGTTCGGAAGAAATACTGGCTTTGGCTTGATATAAATTCCAAAACCCCAAAAAAAAGAATCCAAAACTGACAATTAGAACCAAAATTAAAATGTAGAAAATCCATCTGAATTTTCCCCATAACCCATTTTGTTTTTCCGATTGGTTCTCAGTAACTAAATCAGTCATCAGTACTGCTCATTTGTATTGGGAAAATCTCCCGATTTAACATCATCTATGTACTGTTCCGTGGCTTTTTTCATCATTTCAAATAAATTCAGATACCTTCTTAAAAACCTGGGATGAAAATCTTTAGTTATACCCATCATATCATGTGTCACCAATACCTGGCCATCGACATGAGGACCTGCGCCAATACCAATAACAGGAATGAAAAGGGATTCTCTGACCAATTTAGCAAGTTCAGCAGGAATTTTTTCTAAAACTATGGCAAAACAGCCCAGATCTTCGAGCATTTTAGCATCCTCTATCAATTTTTTTGCTTCAGCCTCTTCTTTAGCCCGGACAGAATAGGTTCCAAATTTATAAATGGATTGTGGTGTAAGACCTAAGTGACCCATCACAGGCACTCCAGCCGTTAAGATCCTTGTGATACTTTCTGCAATTTCAGGACCACCTTCAAGTTTCACAGCATGACCTCCTGTTTCTTTCATGATTCTGATGGTAGATTCAAGAGCTAGTTTTGAATTTCCTTGATAAGATCCAAAGGGCAGATCTACTACAACCAAAGCTCTGTCTACGGCTCTGACAACAGATTGCGCATGATAAATCATATGCTCTAAGGTTATAGGTAATGTTGTCTCATGACCTGCCATCACATTGGAAGCACTATCCCCTACCAATAAAACATCAATGCCCGCAGCATCCAATATTTTTGCCATAGAATAGTCGTAGGCAGTTAACATCGATATTTTTTCTCCTCTTTGCTTCATGGCATGAAGCACATGCGTTGTTACTTTCTTTATAGGTATGTGAACTGACATATATACAATTTAAATAATATTGGCTCAAAAATAATATTTGTTCATCAATTAGGTGAATATACTTGAAAAGACTTAAACTTTAAGTCGAATTGAATGTATATACTTGAGTAATTCATCTTTATTTATAACTTTGTCGGATTAAATAATTAATTATGTTTTCAACACTTACAAACAGATGTAAAGTTATCTCAAGCCTGGCTATCGTCTTTGTTTTGTTTAGCTCCTGCGATAATAATCTAGAAGTTATCGGAGATTGGAAGGAAATACCCATAGTGTATGGTGTTTTTAGTCCTGATCCGGATAGCATTGGCAACGAAAAAGTAAATTTATTTAGAATAGAAAAAGCCTTTCTCGATCCAAATACCAGCGCTTTTGAAATTGCACAAAGGCCTGATTCCCTATACTATGGGCCTAATGACCTGCGGGTAATTATTTATGAAAGAAAGGAATTTGACCTGAACTATGTTGCACTGGATACACTTGAAAGAGTTGATGCATTAGCCAGATTTGGCATCAGTAGAGATAATGGAATTTTTGCCAGTACGCCCAACTGGGTTTACATGATGGAACGCCTGCCAACTGGCAGCACAGATAACAGATATTATAAGATGGTTATCGAGAATTTAGTAAATGGTAAAACATATACCAATTTTTGTCGGGGAATAACTATGGGAAGTTATAATGCTACTGATCAGTATTTTACAGACTTTAATGTTATTCTACCCTTCAGAAATCCAGCAAGACCCTTGAGATGGGCTCACGTTGATCCTGCAAGCAATGAATGGATCTTCGACAAAATTACTGTAAATTGGTCTCAACCATCTAATGCGGCCATGTATGATGTTACTGTTATTTTAAATTATGAAGAATTTCAGGTTGACGTTAATGCCACTGGCGAACCAGAAATACCTGGTACTAGGGTAAGTAAAAAAATAGCTTGGAAGGCTATACGCAATTTTAATGCACAAGGTGAAACCAGATTATTTGCTCCGTTTACCAACAATCCGAATGATTTCTACTATTTGTTTACTAAAGGTAATGGATCCAGTGTAACGCAGGATTTGAACGGAGAAAATTTCTTTACCTTTCTCAGTACCAATCTAAGTAATGTGAGTGGTACCAACATAAGAAGATGTGCGGGAAAAATTGATTTCAGAATAGATGCTGCTGGTCCGGAACTAGCACGTTACATTTCTGCCATTAATGCGAATCAAAATCTTATTGGCGGATTATTTCCTGCCGATCCTTTTACGAATATAGAAAGTGGTTTTGGTTTATTTAGTTTCAAGTTTGATGTCATTAAAAAGAATTACACCATTGAGCAGGAAACCTTCAATTATCTAAATCAAGGTGATATCACACGAAACCTAGGCTTTAAAAGCAGTGGATGTCAATAAAAGAAAAAGCAGCAAATAGCTGCTTTTTTTGTCACTAAGCCCCGTCACATTTTGTCAATTTGTCAGTTTTTTAATCATTTTTGATGGTTTTATCCCTCTAAATCCATTTGGTATGCCAATTGTATGAAGGTTAATATCATATTCATCAAACAAAATTAAACTTATGGGAAAAATTATAGGAATTGACTTAGGAACAACAAACTCTTGTGTTTCTGTAATGGAGGGCAATGAACCTGTTGTGATTACGAATGATGAAGGTAAAAGAACCACACCTTCTGTAATAGGATTTCTTGAAAACGGTGAGAGAAAGGTTGGAGACTCTGCGAAACGTCAGGCAATTACCAATCCACTCAAAACGATTATGTCTGTCAAAAGATTTATGGGTAGAAGATATTCTGAAAGTACGTCTGACGCAAAAAATGTACCTTACACAGTTTCTCAAGGTGCCAACGATACTGTTAGAGTAAAAATAGACGATAAAGAATATACCCCCCAAGAACTTTCAGCCATGATTCTTCAGAAAATGAAAAAAACAGCTGAGGATTATTTGGGCCAGGAAGTAAGCGAAGCCGTTATCACTGTTCCTGCTTATTTCAACGACTCACAAAGACAGGCAACCAAAGAAGCTGGTGAAATTGCCGGCCTCACAGTGAAAAGAATTATCAATGAACCTACTGCTGCTGCTTTGGCATATGGTATGGATAAAAAAGGTCAAGATGCCACTATCGCTGTTTATGACCTTGGCGGTGGTACTTTTGACATCTCTATCCTTGAATTAGGTGGAGGCGTATTCGAAGTTAAAGCTACCAACGGTGACACGCACCTCGGTGGTGATGATTTTGACAGAGCTATCATTGATTGGTTAATTGCAGAATTCAAACAACAGGAAGGAATTGATTTAAGCCACATCGCTGAGGCTTTGCAAAGATTAAAAGAAGCTGCTGAAAAAGCTAAGATTGAACTTTCAGGAGGTGCATCAACCGACATCAATTTACCTTATATTGCCTTTGGTCCATCGGGTGCAAAACATTTGGTAAGACAATTAACACGTGCCAAATTCGAACAACTCACCGAAGATTTGGTCAGAAGAACATTGGAACCTTGCAGATTAGCTCTAGAACAAGCGGGAATGAGTGTAAATGATATTCATGAGGTAATTCTGGTAGGTGGTTCAACCCGTATCCCCAGAATCCAGCAAGCTGTAGAAGAATTCTTTAAAAAGAAACCTAATAAGAGTGTAAATCCTGACGAGGTGGTTGCTGTGGGAGCTGCTATCCAGGGTGGTGTCCTCACTGGCGAGGTAAAAGATGTGTTATTGCTCGATGTCACACCATTATCCTTAGGTATTGAAACCTTAGGTGGTGTTTTCACTAAAATCATTGAGTCTAATACGACTATTCCTAAAAAAGCATCTCAGGTATTTTCTACTGCCCAAGACAACCAACCTTCAGTTGAAATTCATGTATTGCAAGGTGAAAGACCTATGGCAAACCAGAATAGAACTATAGGAAGATTCAATTTGGATGGAATTCCCACTATGAGAAAAGGAGAACCTCAAATTGAAGTTACCTTTGACATAGACGCCAATGGTATCTTAAGTGTGTCTGCTAAAGAGATGACCACAGGAAAACATCAACAAATCAGAATAGAGGCATCAACTGGCTTGTCTAAGGATGAAATAGACAGAATGAAAAGAGAAGCGGAACTCAATGCCGACACTGATAAAAAAGCCAGAGAATTTGCTGACAAAATCAATGAAGCGGACTCTGTAATTTATCAAACAGAAAAGCAATTGACTGAAATTGGCGATAAACTACCGGAGGCAGCAAAGGCAGAAATTAATAGTGCCATCAATGAGCTTAAGGAGGCGCATGCTAAAAAAGATGTCGATGCTATCAATGCAGCTCTACAAACAGTCAATACCGCTTGGGCAAATGCTAGCCAACATATGGGAGCCAATCCTGGCCAAGAGCAGGGGCCTGCCAACGGTGATAAAACTGAACCAGTTACAGATGTTGATTTTGAAGAAGTAAAATAAATTCAAATCCTAGATACAAATGCCCCTTTTGGGGCATTTTTTTTTAATTTAGTTTAATGAAATGGATTCTTTCCGAGAAAATGGGAGGCCACCAGGCATCTATTTATTGTTTGTGCGCAACAGATGATCCCAACAGCTTTCTTAGCTCTGGGGGCGATGGCATGATTGTCTCCTGGAACCTCGCAGAACCCGATCTGGGGAAAATTTTCGCCCGAAACGAAGAAGGTATTTTTTGCATGTTTTATCAATCTGCAAAGTCTATTTTATTTTGTGGAGATATGAAGGGACAGATTCTAGCATTTGATTATCCCCAAAAAAAAATAATTAAGAAATGGAAAGCCCACCAGGGCTCTGTTTTTAAACTTCTATACTTAGACCAGGGCTTGCTTAGTGTGGGCGCAGACGGAATTTTACATCTATGGGATTCAAAGGAATATAGATTGAAACAGAGTTTTACCTTAAGTTCTAAAAGTCTTCGAACGATAGCATATGAGCCCAAACACAATAAAATTGTTGCGGCTGGGTCTGAAGGAAAGTTCTATTTTTTTGAATTAAAAAATAATTTTTTGGACTATACCGGACAAAAACAGGCACATGACTCCTCGATATTTTCTCTGGCATTTACTCCCTCGCACAATTATCTGTTAAGTGGATCCAGAGATGCTTATATCAAAATCTGGAATCCTGAAACTTTGGAACCAGTTCCCACAGAACCTGCACATCTATCAACAATCAATGATCTTTGTTTATCTGAAGATGGCTCCAATTTTTTTTCAGCAGGAAGAGATAAGCATATTAAAATTTGGTCTTTGGATCAATTTAAACTCATCCAGGTATTAGATTCCATCCGCGATATGGGTCATCACAAGTCAGTAAATTGTCTTTTGTATCTAAATCAAAAACTAATCAGTGCTGGGGATGACCGACAAATTATTATTTGGTCTCAGGTGAAAGAGAAATAATGATGTAAATATACTTTGAAATGAGTATTAAAAAAGGAAAAATTTATTGCATTCAATTATCTGAATAATTCATTCGGAGAAACCTCTACTAATTCGCCTTTTCTATTTCGTACCAAATAATGCATATGATAGTTGTAATCATTACCTCCTACCCTATATTCGACAATCAATACTGTTGTTGAATCAACCTTGTATTTAGCAATATCTCCAGGTTTTAAATCTAAAGTTTCAAAGACTTTGTCTCTCAATTTTGCATTTTGAATGATTGCCTTCATCGGATTAAAATAATCTACCCATACCTGAAGTGAATCTCTGTTTTGTGTCATAGACGTATATTTTGATTTCAGGGAAATTATGTCTTGATTCAACTGATTCAATTGATTTTCGAGTTCTTGTGCTTGTTTTTCGCTATTTTTTCTTTGTTCGGCAAAAGATTGGTAGACAGAAAAAATAATGAAGCCCAGAAAAAATGTCAAAATGAGGATTATTCCTATCTTTTTCCAGTTAAAATTTCCGTTGACATTGTTAGGGCTCGTATTCATAGATTTATTATTTAGAATACTAAAATACTAAAACATATTTCTTCCTGGATAATTTGGGGCAAATGATTTTAAAGGTATTTTGGTTAAGACTCCCTTAAAATCTTGATATACATTACTACAATTTTTATTAATAGAATCCAAGCCCAAGAAAAAATTGGGAAGAAATATTATTTGTTTATCTTTGCATAGTTCTGGTGAACACAGACGGTCTTAGGCGTGAGCCTTGCCGGGGTGTTCTTAAAAGGGAACCGGGTGAAAGTCCCGGACTGTCGCGCAACCGTTATTGCCATTGCATAAGTCGGACACCTGCCACAACAAGAATTTTATTATGCTTTCGCGTCAAAAGCTTGTATATAAGGAATCCCTATCTTCAGGGGTCTCTTGCACAATTTCTTGGCAGCTGAAGTAATGTATTTTTAATTAAAAAAAAAACATGAAATGGCTCACAAAAACAACATCTTCATTTGCCTGCTACTCATTTGGGCAAGCCCTAATCTAGAGGCTCAAAAACTTATTATTGGCAATGGCGGACTTTTTGGATCGTCTACTGATTTCGTTAATTTGCAGATTTACGATCCGCAAAGCAACACCCAATCCAGTCTGGATACAATTTACAACAACTCCATTCAGGATATCCTCATCGAAGAAAATCAATTTGCTTACATAGCCTCAGAGGATAGTATTATTAAATATGACTTAATCAGCAAACAAAGAATTGCTTCATGTTCCTTTGGTGCTGTTAATACCATCAAACTAGGGATTTATCAAAATAAATTGCTGGCTGGAAACTGGTATGGATCAACACAAGGAAACCTACGTATTTTTGATAAAAACACACTGCAATTCTTGGATAGCATACCAGAAATTACACAGGGTGCCACCGACTTTATCATTTATGGTAATAAAGCACTGATTGCCCAAAACAATAGCAATACTATGTGGATGGATACACTGGGATTTATTGCAGTGGTTGATCTTGACTTAGTTCAATTCATCAGAAATGATACCTTATCATCATCAGGGCATGAAATCGGCAGATTAGTTCTGGCTCAAGATTCTCTACTGTTTAGTATCAACACGGTATCCCAAACAATCTCAATGTTTAATTTACAATCTAATTTCAAAACCACATACAACAGTCCTGTTTCCTTTATGCCATTAAGTATAGGCAATTATGCCATACCTTATCAGAATACATTTTTTATGCCCTTTGGAGACAGTCTCGGCATTTTTGACCTTGTTCAGAATCAGGTTGTTCAACATGGAATTGCCCCGCTTACTGCCTACGGCTTTGCATTTGCTGTAGATAGTATTCAAAATAGAATTTATATCAATCATCTTGATTTTTCAAATCAAAACAATAACCGAGGTGAAATCTATTCATTGAATCGCCAATTTTTGGGAAATTATACTGTTGGATTTTCACCAGAACTGCTTCAGGTTTGGTACCCATCCACCCAAACAAATACTGTGAGTGAGAATGCTACACGAATCAAAACTGAGGTATTTCCCAACCCTTTTATTAACTATGTGCAGATCAAATCGACAGAACCTATGAAAGAGATTACAGTCTTTTCACAAACTGGTTCTATGATCAGTAGAATTGAAGTTAATTCAACAGATTATCAGCTGGATCTTACTGGACTAAATAAAGGAACCTACTTTGTTATTGTACAGGATAGTAAGGGATTTTCTACAATCAAGATTCAAAAGGTAAATGAATAAGATAAACCTAAGTGTTTTCTGTTTGATTCTCCTGTACTCATCAATTTGGGGACAAGATGCAGTTCACCGAGACTCTGCAAACTGGAGTTGCTGGGCTCAATCCTGTACTCTATACAGGGGCTGGAAACAGATCAACCAACCCCAACTCGGATGGGTGAATTCCGGGAATAACAACGATGCAACGGGAACTGCGGGAGATGGGGCTGTTGTAAGTTTGGGTGATTCAGGCTACGCTATTCTACAATTTCCTGAAATAATTTACAATGGTCCTGGTCCGGATTTTGCTGTTTTTGAAAATGCATTCAATGCTCAATTTTTGGAACTAGCCTTTGTTGAAGTGAGTTCAGATGGAGTTCATTTTGTAAGATTTCCTGCCATTTCAAAAATGGATAGTAATATTCAAACAGGTACCTTTGGTTTAAGCGTAGCTGATAGCTTTTATAATTTAGCAGGAAAATACCCCTATCTGACGGGTACAGGATTTGATTTGGAAGAGCTCAAAGATTCAAGTTTTATTGATATCAATGCAATACGATTCATAAAAATAGTAGATGTGATTGGAATTGTACAATCTGATTTGTGCAGTAGAGACAGCAGGTATTACCCCATAAATGATCCTTTCCCAACACCTTTCAATGAGGGTGGTTTTGATTTAGATGCAGTAGGGGTTATTCACAGCCGTCAATCATCTGCAATTGAATTGAATCCAAACTCAGAACCAAGTTTTTACCCACATCCTGTAAAATCAGGACAGGAACGCATCTATTTCTATGAAGATTGTGAAGGTCTCTTCCAAATCAAATCGATTCATGGGTCCTTACTCTATACGATTTCCTGCCAGGCTGCTAATTATATAGATTTACCACACTTGGATCCAGGCATGTATATAATAAATTGGAATGGTATTAGTAAGCAATTGATTATTTATAAATAACCGGACTGACCTGAGCTCCGGCTTTTTTTAACAATCGCAACATACCCTGATGTCCCCTCAGATGCGCCGCGCCTACGGAAGCGAAAAGACTCTGTTCTCTGGATATTTCAATAAATTTCCTTGTCATTTTTTTATTCCTTTCGTCTATGAGGATTCGCCTCATACCCCCACTTGATTTTCTTACAACTTTGTAAAGTTCAACAGATTTACCCTGATCGTAAAGATCTATTGTTTTTTCAATCTGCTTACGAAATGAGGAAAATTGATGCAATATTTTATCCAAAACCTTGAGTTGAGACGAAGCTGGTATCTTTTGCATGGTTGCGAGTTGATCATGAAAATCTTCCAAGCCCCCCATATTTCTAAACTTATCCTGAGCAAATTCAAATAAATATTGATCTAAATTAACCCCCTGATTTTCTCTCATCAGTAAGGCCGAAATTTGCTGAACCAACCATATTGGCTTTTTAAATTCAATATCTTGAAACTGAATATCTAACCTTTTTTTGAGCAATTTTGACAATTTATCACATTTTTTCTTCGTCCAAAGCTGACCCAGAAATTGATCTGAATCCAAGTCTCTTATTGTCTGATAAGCTTGAAGATCAAATTGATTTAAATTATACTCTGCTGCATAGGCCTGGCAATTCTCTATATAGGAAAGAATAGGTTCTATTGACTTAAAAGCCCTGTTATCAGTACTATGCATTGTACCAAAAAGATATGAACTAAAGGAAGAGGATTCCCATTCGATTTTCCACAAAAGGCTATCCTTAGCATTTTTCATTCATTATTTCCATTTAATATTGCAACCTGCGCTGGGATACTGTTTCTCGATTGGCTTTCTTTTATCTAAAACGGCATCTATAGCCAACTGAAGATCCAAGCCTGTGACAGGGATATCAGTTTTGGGTCTTGATGAGCAAAATCTTCCCCTGTATTGCAATATCATTTGATTGTCAAAAAGATAAAAATCCGGAGTACAAGCCGCTTGATATGACCGGGCCACTTTCTGGGTCTCATCAAAAAGATAGGGAAAACTAAAATTATAATAGCTAGAAAATGAAATCATTTTATCAGGAGCATCGTCAGGATATTTTTCTATATCATTTGAATTTATTGCAATAAAATTAACGGCACTTGGAAGGTATTTTTCTGAAATTTCAACCAATTTCTCCATGATATGAATAACGTAGGGACAATGATTACAAGTAAAAAAAATGAGCGTAGCCCTCTCTCCTTTCATTTCGGAAAGTGATTTTATTTTGCCGTCTATTACGTCAATTAATGAAAAATCAGGCGCCTTGGTTCCCAATTCTATCATTGTTGATTCAGTAAGTGCCATCAGATAAAATTTTTATGCCAACTATGAGATAATTGGGTAGTCCAATGATGTAACCATTCTTTTTTATTTTTAACCAAATGATTAAAAAACAAAGTCTGATCATTGATTTTACCATCTGTAAAACTATTTTTCATTTCAATACTAGAAATAAATTCTACTTTATCATCAGATAAATAGGCAAATTCCAGTCTATTGAAAAAATCAATTTCAAATCTTTGTCCCCATTTTTTCACCAAAGCCACTAGTTTATCGATTGAACACCCGCTGGGGTCAGTCCTGCTGGCATCTAGCATCACCACTACAAAATGTTGATACAAGATAGCGGCCTCTGCAAACAATTTATTTTGGTGACTATTCCAATTGTTTAAAAATAAAGATAAATCAGATTGCATTTCAGCCTGCATATGTAGATTTAATTCTTTGGAAGACTGAAATATCCAAACGAGTGATTCGTCAGGCATATCCTTAAAAACAAGATCCATAAATTAATTAGCTTTATCCCAATTTAATATAAACCCAACCATTTCTTCAGCTGCATTTTCTGGGCTTCTCCACCATTCTACAGACCAAAGGGGGTGCACCTCGTATCCCAGTATTCTTGATTTTCTGGATTTTTCCAAGGCAGAATCCAAGTCATATTTATCAACCTGATTCAACCAGCCATCGATAACAAAACCAAGAGACAAGGTACTTCCGTTGACACTTTTTACAACGATATCAACAAAAACATGCTCATCGATTTGAACATTGGTAAGGATTCTCTCTGAACCGATATATTTTTGCAAATAATTTGAAATAGCCTCCTGAAACTGAACCAGACTTTGATGTTCGTAATTGGATTGATAAGTTGAAACCAATTTTCCCTCTTTGTTATAAATATTCTTAAAATAAAACCTTTCAAAAGACTCCAACTGAGTTGAATATTCCAACAAGGTTTCCTTGGAAGAGGCTGAAGTTGAACCTGATATGACCCTTTGAGCTGCCAATCTGGATAATTTTTTTCCTAGTTTAGCATCTATCAAATGCGCATCATCGAGAATTACCAAATCAAAAATAGCTATCTGATTTCCAAATACCTTTTCTGCAACCTCGGGGGTCATGACAATGATTGGAAAATTATCCGTGATAAAGGACAATCCTAAATCATCAATAACATGAGGGATACTAAAGCTGTAGTATTTATTTTTGAATTGAGCGGGCACCCAACCTTTATCCTTCTTCATGTTTCTCAACTGCTCTGCCTGCTGTTCCCTGCAAGTCAACAAAGCATTTTTGGGAAGCAGTTCTCTTATTTCTCTTATCACTTGTTGAAAATCCAAAATTGGAAAATCCCCGTCTGGCAAGTGTAAATGGTATTTCTTTTCCAGATAATAATATAAATACCAACTATCGAAAGATGCCAGGGCATCTGTAGGATTGACCGTTACAATAGCCTCCACCGTATTTCTGACTTTCTGATCTAAGAGAAACCAAGATTTTCTCCACTCAAAATAATCTTCAAAATCTGACACTCTACTCAACATGCGGCTGAAAGCAGAAAGCGTGTTTTTCAATTGCTCTTCCTTTTCAACTGCTTTTTGTGTCTTTTCAAAAGAAAAGGGAACAAAAATAGAGTTCTTGGATAGATTGGTAAAAAACTGCTCGACGGCTAAATCCAACTCTTCATACTTTCTTTTAAAGGAAGGCTTTAAAGGAATTTTATGAGACAACTCTTTAATCTTGGAATTAACAATTTTAGGGACACGATTCAAAAATTGATCAGCCAATTTATCCAACTCCGTCAAATCCTTTCTTAAATCACTCAACAAAGTATGTGTTCTACCTGAGGGAATATTTGCTTCAAAATATTTTTTTGCCTCATAAACGGCACGTAGCTCCTCTATTGACTTATAAATATGCTCTTTGGCAGCAAGAATCTGTCTGTGCTTTTTAGAAAAAACACTTAAAATTCTTAATCTGGTTGTCGTAAATCCGTCTGTCATATTAAAAGAATCGCCATATACATCACGATACACGCGGATATCCCTTTGGATATCATTGATTCTTTGTTTTAAATTTTTTATATGACTCTCGTATTGAAACCTTAAATCGTCACTATACTCATCAATAAACTTGGTATATCTTTTAAAAAGGTCTGTAAGTAGAGAAGTATAGGTAGTCAATTGGTCATTGACCCAGGATTTTGCGGTTTCTTTTTTATTTTGAAGAAATACATGAGACTGAATTTGATTCAATGGATGTTTTATATCGCCAATTTTCTTGAACAACCTTAAATTTTCCTCCACAGCTGAACGAATCAAATTGTATTCATGCCAGGTCCAATCATAGGTGGAAGTATCTAAAATTCTAGCTAAGTATTGCTTGGCATCTTTTTGCTGGGCTGTTAAAAATAAAGAAACTACCTCACTCCATTTCGATTGATCCATAACAGGTTTACGAATGGCTTCAAAACGATCTGAAAGAGAATTATGAAAAAACAAATATTGCTGTAAAGACAAGTTGTATTGATTTTCATCAAACTTAGGCAATTTTTTTACTGCTTCAGGCAATTCTTCCAAGGCAGAAAATAGCTTTTCCTTCACTGTCAGTTCATCCTGTAACATCAAAATGCCAGAATCATTCAATCCAACACTTTCAAGTTGTTTATTGATATCACTGAAAGTGGACAGGTTGGGAGTAATATACAAGCATGTACCATGGTCAGAAATAACAGAGGGCAAGAGGGAACAGATCGCTCTGGTTTTTCCCGTATCGGCAGCACCCAATAATAGTGCATCTTTGCCTTCTAAAACATCATTTACAAATGACTCTTGTACTGGATTTGAACTGAGGGCACCCACTCTGGTAAACCAAATTCTTCTTGACTTTCCAATACTTAGTTCCTCAGTAACTTCTTGTTGGGCCTGTTGCTCAGGCAAACCAAAAAAGCCTAGGTTTTGAATTCCAGTATAGGGATCCGTAGTGGATTCATGAAAAGAATGTATTCGTCTGAAACTTGAAATATTGCATTGTAACTCTTTGGCTAGTCTGTGTAGAGAATTATTAAAATCCTTAGGTTTAGCCAATTCATCCAATATAAAAATCTCGTTCCAGTCTAAATCAAATTGTGCAATTAAATAATTTTTTAACGCTTCATTCACTACAGGTAAACCAGATGCATTTAACTCAAAAATCCAGTGCTGGGGCGAATTATCATCTGCCAGGCTGATGTGTAAATCCCAAAAAAACAAAGGGGCAGAAATCTCTTTTTGATTTTGCGTCAAGCTGAGATAAGGGAAACCAATTTGCAATCTTTCAGCCTGATTGCTTAAAATTTGAAAAGAAGACTTTAGATCTTCAATTTTAAAATCATCTAAAGTTCTGGGTTCCAATAAAAAACCAAGTTCCAGGGTATCTAATCTCAATAAAGATTGTACGATGCAATAAGAAACATCTCGTCCAATTGCCTCGAACAAAGATAAATCAAAAGACTTTTCATTTCTGGGCTTGTACAATAAAGCCTGAAAAGATAAATTATCTATAGATGTAGTACCGTTAGAAATGATTTCGTTCATTCGGTAAAATGCGTTAAAGTCTCAATAAAAAACCACCCCAAAAAGGGATTGAGTATAAATATAGAATGAATTCACGAACAATAAAAATAAATACCTTGTTAATACGAATTTCAAATCAAAATGGTTTCGAAATTTCAATAAAACATTCTCTACCCTCTCTGGGTTTGATGGAATCTGCTGATATCTTCATTTCAATCTTAGCAAAATGAGCTGAAAACAGAATTTGATACTCTTCCATAGTGCCGCCAAATGGAGGTCCTGCCTGATCAAAATGAACAGAAAACAGCAATCCAATGAGTTTTCCTTCTTTTTTTAAAAGTTGACTCATTTTATTTGCATAGGCTTCTCTCAGATTTGGGTCTATGGCACAAAAAAAAGTTTGTTCAATTATCAAATCAAAAGGATCAATTGCCAAAGAAAAAAAATCCTGGCATAGCAAATTGGCTCTAGGAAAATCGGGATATTTTAACTGAAATTGTTGTAAAGGTTCGGGAGACCAATCGCAGATATATACATTCTGAAAACCAATCTGAAAAAGATATCCAGCCTCATAAGCATTGCCTGCTCCGGGTATGAGAATACGCTGATTCAAATCGGTAAGTCCATCCAAATATCGCTTAATAGGAGGACTGGGGGAACCCAAATCCCAACCTGTCTGACCATTTTGGTATCTTTCTGACCAGTAGTTTGAATTCAGATTCAGATCAGTTGTCATGATCTTTTTTCAAAATCTGATGTCCTAGTTTATCTCTTTTGGTTAAAAGATAAAACTCATTATGTTTATTAGCCTCTATCTCGATTTGTACATTTTCAGTTATTTCGAGACCATATCCAACCAATCCAATTCTTTTCTTTGGATTATTCGTCATTAATTTCATTTTACCCACACCTAAATCTCTTAAAATTTGGGCGCCTATACCATAATCTCTTTGATCAGCTTTGAATCCTAATTGCAGATTTGCCTCAACTGTATCCAAACCCTCTTCCTGCAGTTTGTAAGCTTTTAATTTATTTAGCAAGCCAATACCTCTTCCCTCCTGTTGTATATAAAGCAAAACACCCTTTCCTTCTTCTTCTATTTTTTTTAAAGCTGCATGTAATTGAGGACCGCAATCACAACGCATTGACCCCATGATGTCTCCTGTCATACATGAACTGTGCACACGAACCAATACTGGTTCATCGGGAAACCAACTGCCTTTTTTCATTACCAAATGTGTTTCTTCTCTTGTCTTATCATGGTAGGCGATCATTTCAAAGGCACCAAACTCCGTAGGCATATCTACAGAAATCAATCGCTCAATTAATTTTTCATGTTTGGTTCGATATTCGATCAGATCTGCGATTGAGACAATTTTCAATTGAAATCTTTCAGCTATGGCAAAAAGATCACCAAGTCTGGCCATGGTACCATCTTCATTCAAAATTTCAACCAAAACTCCTGCCGGAAACAATCCTGCAAGACGGGCAAAATCAACAGCAGCTTCCGTATGCCCGGCTCTGCGCAACACGCCACCTTCCTTGGCTATCAGGGGGAAAATATGCCCTGGTCTGGCATAATCAGATGATTGAACATCTGCATCCGTCAATCTTTTGATTCCAGTGGATCTGTCATAAGCAGAAATTCCTGTCGAACAACCAAATCCCTTTAAATCAATTGAAACTGTAAAAGCTGTTTCATGATGTGATGTATTGGCATCAACCATAGGCCTGAGATTTAACTTTTGACACTGACTTTCGGTTAGGGGGGTACAAATCAGCCCCCTGCCATGTGTTGCCATAAAATTGATAATCTCCGGGCTCACCTTTTCAGCAGCACAGATAAAATCGCCTTCATTTTCTCTGTCTTCATCATCCACTACAATGATTATTTTGCCAGCAGCAATATCTGCTATGGCTTCCTCAATTGTATCTAATTTTCTATCAAACATTTCTTTTGGTTGGTTTCCAGATGTTTTGATCATCCTTTTTTAAAAATTTCACAAATCCTACGAATAAAGCTACATTCATAGCCAGGAAGTATGTTAGCTTTCGCAAGATTTTATTACGAATCCTAAAATAATCCAGTATGTAATGTGTCAAAGGTACTCCAAAGACTACAATCAACATAGTTGTAAACAAGATTTGATGTAATAAGTTATTATTTTGGTTGAGGTAAAGTAAAAAAATGACAGACATCATTCCCAAAATAAGAAAGGGACCTACCCATCTTACAACTTTGTGAGACCAAAAACAAAAAGCCAGAGCTCCTTTTTGTGGCAGCAATAAAGATCTGAAATAAACCAAATTTTTAAAATTTCCCTTGCCTATTCGACTTTTCCGACCAAATTCCACACTAAGTTCTTCGCTTACATCTTCGTAGCAAACTGCAGACAGCCTGTTTACAGCCTTTGATCCTTTCAATAAAACATGCATCACAATAAAAAAATCATCCACTACAAATCCGGGTGGAACAGGTTCGTAAAATTGAGCTCTTATGGCATAACAACCACCCAAGGGACCAATCATGGTTCCCCACAGGGCTCCCTCCCAATGTTTCAACTGCACTTCTGAATCGATATATTGGCTTTCATCATGACTAATGCCTCTGCCAGATCTCAAGGGATGTTTTATGTAAGAATCCACAGCTCCAATTTGAGCATCTTGAAAAGGTTTAAGAATTTCACTGATGAGTTGTTTTGAAAAATAAACATTGGCGTCTGTTAAAATTAAAATTTGATTTTCCCCAATTGACTGATTTCCAAAAATCTGATCAAAAATCTGATTTATAATTCTTGGCTTTCCCTGTCTTCCTTCAAAATAAAAAATTTGTATTTGTTGCGGATAAAGGGCTGCATATCTCGCTAAAATTTCATTCGTTCCGTCAGTGGAAGCGTCCGAACCAATATACAATTTCCAGTTTCCATTGAAAACTTCTTGTTCTAATATTGATTGTATCTTTTTCTCAATAACCAAGACTTCATTAAACACAGACATGATAATCGAGACCTCATATTGTTCTTTCAACTCATTGTAAACTGCTTTTTCCTTTGATTTTGAAAACCACCAACCCAATAATCGTGGGTAGATGATATAACTATGTAGCATCAAAAAGAAAAACAATAAAAAAATGAGATACAAAAAGATCATATGTTTACTTTTGAATCAATGACTTGCTTGTATTCGTCAATTACCTTTTTACTAATTTCAACAACATCGTAGTTTGATTGAATAAAGTGAAAAGCCTTTTCTCCCATTTCAACAACCTGTTGAGGATAATCAAGCGCATGAATCATATAATCAGCAAAACGGTCAGGATTATCTGCTACAAATACTTCCTTCTCATTTTCTGCCTGAATTCCTTCAATGCCTACAGAGGTGGTAATCACCAAAGATTTCATAGCCATACCTTCTAAAATTTTTACCCTCATACCCCCACCAGACTTCAGCGGAACCAGTAAAATCGCGTGCTCTTCAATAAATTGCCGGGCATCTTCAACCTCACCAATCAGAGTCATTCCGGGTGATTGAATTCTCAACATCCACTCAGGGGCATTTCTGCCGGCAATTTTTAAAACCGCCTTGGGTCTGTGTCTGATAACCCTTGGCCAAATATCATCCAAAAGCCACTGTACTGCCTCTTGATTTGGCATCCAATCCAATGATCCAATAAAACAAAATTCCAGAGGCCTGTTGTTTATTTGCTTCTCAGGATAGCGACCCAAATCCATACCAATGGGTGCAACCAAAGATGGAATTTTCATTCCTAAATCCTGAAAGAATTTCTGGTCCCTTTCAGTCATAGAAATCATTAACTCATAGGCATTTAACTGCTCAACTTCATATTTTTCCAATCTTTTGGTCAACAAATCCAAATAAAACTTTTTCAGTCCTCTGTCTGTATTTTCCATGATTCTCTTCCAAATTTCATGCTCAACATTGTGAGAACGCATGACAACTATCGCTTTTGAATATTTTCTTATGGTCTGAATATAAGGTGAAAGATACAAAGTCTCCAACTGAACCACATCAAATTCCTCAGACTCTAAGATTTCTATCAATTTGGCCTCATATTCTTTAGAAATAAATCTTTGGATATGATATGAATCCTGACCAAACAAATTCAAAAAAGCGTCTACCACCTTAATTCGATTGTCAACTTCGACGCAATAAATTTTATGATAATGCTTGTAGTCAGCCGGTAATTCTTTTAGGTTAAAATTATGTTTTACTGTATTCATACTTAACAAACTAAGTTCATGCCCCAGTTTAAACATCGACCTGCTCATGTAATCAATGGCTATAGACTCACCATCCTTCAATGGAAATGGAAATTTTTTAGTTAGTTGTAAAATTTTTAATCCCTTATCTCTCACCTTACAACCATTTTTTATTTTTCATATACAATAGCATAGAAACAGCAATAACAAACATAATTATTAAAGATAAAGGATAACCCCAATACCAATTCAACTCAGGCATAAATTTAAAATTCATACCATAAACACCTACCAAAAAAGTGAGCGGAATGAAAATTACAGTAAATACTGTCAATGTTTTCATCACCTTATTCATTTCCACATTCAGTTTTGAATTATGTAAATCTTGTAAATCTTTCAACATATCTCTAAGATTATCAAAATAACTCAATTGATAGTTTAACTGATCCTGAATGTCATTTAAATAATTATGTGTGTATTTTGAAAAATAAGAATCTGCCTCTACTTTTAACTTAATTAAAGATTCCTTTAAAGGAAAAATATACCTTCTAACCGACGAAATCATTTTTTTTATTTCCATCACCTCCACTAGAATATCAGATTTCTTACTTAAAAATATCTCATCTTCCAAATCACTAATTCTTTCTCTTGCATGCTCCAGAATCAGTCCATAATGATCCACTATGGAATCTAATAATCGGATGAAAAGATAATCTGATCCTCTCTTTCTCACATATCCCTGACCTAAACTCAATCTGGATCGAACTGTCTCAAATACATCTCCCGGAATTTCTTGAAAACTGATAATAAAATTTTTTCCGCATACAAAACTAACCTGTTCCATAACAAGCTCATCTTTCTCGTGATGCATCATTTTTAAAGTTAAAAAAAAATAAGATTCAAATGATTCAAATTTAGGCAATTGCTCCTGACTTCGAATATCTTCTAAGGTTAAATGATGTAATTTATAATGCTGGGCCAGAAGTTCCAACTCAGAATCCTGATCTACATCTATATCTATCCATCTTACCAAACCATGGTTCGATTGATTGTGCAAAGGGAATATATCTTTAAAATCCCCTTTTATCTCCTCAAAATTGTTTTCATCAAATGAAATAAGATGTAACATGAAACTCCATTTGTTATCAAAGATGAAGAAAAATTAAATATTTTTTTTTCAATTCTTGAGGGAACTGTTTTTTAATTCAAAAATTACTCACTGCCTAAGGTTCAGAAACACTAAGAATCAGCATAAAAATAAAAGACAATTTTTAATGCAACATTGTTGCATTTGTCAAAAAACAATCATAACTTTGTTACATTACTATAACTTTAAACGATACATAGATATGAAAAAAAGTACTTTATTCTTGATACTCCCCTTTGCCTTCTTCCTAAATATTTCATGTGAAAAAGAAAAAATGTCAAAAGTAGACATACAAATCAATTCACCATCAAATAATGCGACAGTAGGAACACAGGTCAATTTAAACATAACCTTTAGCTCGCAAGAAGAGCTGCATGACATAGAAATTTCTCTAAAAAAAGCTTCAGATCATGAAAATGTACCTACTTTTCCAAGAAGCATCCATCAACATGTAAATTCCTATACCTTTACTGAAAGTGTAAATCTCGATAGCTACCCAACTGGTACCGAATTTCATTTGGAGGCTACTGCCTGCAAAAATCATGACTGCACTGAAAAAGAAATAAAATCAATCCATTTTATAAAATAATTTCGTTTTACTATACTAAAAACAAATTCACATCGTTAAAAGAGTAATGGATTTAGTTTTAGTTAGTTAGGTTAATGAAAGGGAATAAAAGAAAAAGTCTTTTATTCCCTTTTTTCTTTTCCTGTGAATTGAATCGGACATTTCAAGCTTAGAATAAAATTTCTGCCCTGTTCAAAAAGTTCCAAACTACGATATCTACTGGTATGAAGTAAATAACCCTGATCCAGAATATTCTGGACAGAAAAGCTAATCTGAACAGGAAAATAGGAAGAAAGCATGGTAGTGCCTGCACTTACATGTAATAACATAAAACCTGGACTTGGTTTTTCATTTGTATCTGTCAGATTTTGTTCGAAATAGTAACTATGTGTTAAAGCAAAAAAAGATTGACTAAATATTTTGAAATCTTTCTTTTGCTCTGCTCGCAAAGATGTCTTGAGATGGGCAGGAGGGCTAAAAGGAAGACCCGTACCTTGATCTAAATTCTGATTCCAAACGTACTCAAATTGCTCCTCCCAACTGAGAAAAGGTAAGATCTTCCAAATCATTTCCCCTTCTACACCCAAAAAAATGGCCTTATTCTGTTTGTACAAATAGAGCTGACCAGCCTCAGGCAAAGCTGAAAACCTTCCACTTGGACTTAAGTAAATGTAATTGGTGAAATAATGGGAAAACAAGGATAAATTAAAGTTTACCTGGTTCCACCTGTAATTCTGCGCATATTCAAGTTGCCACATCTCCTCAACCTGCAAGGAAGAATTACCCCTTTCATGCCTGAAAGTACCATGATGGATACCATCCATAAGCAGTTCATTGGCATAAGGTATACGGGAAGATTTAGCTACAATAATCTGTTGCAGCATATTTCCTTTCTCCGGTTGATAGGAACAGCCCAATGCAAAACCAAATACAGCAAATTTTTTGTCATAAGAGGGTGATGACAAAAAGACCAGCGTATCTGTACCCTGGATCAGCACTGGCAATTTAAAATAGGATCCCGTGACATGGGAGAAATCAAACCTAAAGGATGCCTCAAGATTCCAGTGCCTGGCAGCTTTATATTGAACAAATGAAGCAATAGTGTTTCTAAATACATTGAAATTAGGTAGCAAATGGTCAAAACCAGATTTTCTATTGACCTGATAATGCTGTTCCAATACCGCCTTTATTTCCAAACCATCACGTACGAGAAAACCCAGATTGTTTTTCAATTGAAATGTCTGCAAATTGAAACTTAGAGCAGTTCTGTCATCCAAATTGATTATTTGTCCTCTAATATGTGCATCTGGAAAAGAATATTCGTTTCGCTGGTTATTTTGATAACTAAACTCAGATGAAAAATCAATCTTATTTTTTCTAAACTTTTTACACTGAAGATATACCGTTTGGTGCGTCAGATCCTGTGAAGGTTCATCAAAATCCCAGTTATCACCGTCTTCAGAAAGCGCATAAAATCGCGGAATGCCAATTGCACCGGAGAAAATACCAGATTTTGACCTGTATCTCTTGTATGAACCCTTAATGATGCCCCAGCTAAACAACCTACCCAATGAAACATCAAAATTATAATCGTAGAAAGCAGTATTTTTTAAATTCTGATTATATATGGGCAACTCATACCCATTGTAAATAAATCGATTGGCTGGAATCTTAAAATCTGCTGATTTCTGCAAACTCATTTTTATCTGATAAATCCACTGATGCCAATTTCCTCTTCCCTGTAAATTGAACCCCGTTTGTAAATTATTGGAATGAAACCAGGAACCTATCGATAATTCATGTTTTTGATGTGCTGGCACCTTTTCAGGTAAGATTTCAATCAATCCTGTCAACGCATCAAAGCTGTGAAGCAATACCTGTGGCCCCCTCCATATCTGCACACGGGATATCGAGTTTCCATCCAACTCTAAACCATGATCCGTTCCCCATTGCTGCCCATTTAAAAGCACCCCTTCATGTAAAATTGAAACTCTATTTCCCCAAAATCCTCTAATGATAGGTTTGGATACGCCTACGCCGGTATTCAACATCTGCACACCCTGTAATTCTGAAAAAAGTTGACTTGCAGATTTACCTGCCAGATCGATCCGCTTTGAAAAATCAACAACATATCTGGTTCCTATTTCCTGCCCCAAACCCTGATTTTCTTCCACAAGTACCAAATCTGTAAGCTTGCATTGTTCGCATTCCACTACATTTAAATACAAATGTATGTGCTGGGTCTTTAGTTCTTTATTTAAAGGCAGAATATGTTTTTGCAAGCCTGTTGAGACATGGCTGGTAAATAAAACCAGACTATCACCCCATTCACAACCCTGCGGAAAAGAAAAAAATCCCTGCTCATCAGTGTAAGCAACTATTTCAGCATCATTTACAAGGATATAAACACCTGAGATAGGTTGATTATTCTTCTGGTCATACAATTCACCCTCAATCGTACATTGCGAGTAACATAAAGTATGTACAGCCAAAAATATTTGTAAAATAAAAACAAAATGATTCGCATTCATTCTACAAATTTACATATTTTTGCAACATAGTTGCATTTTATGAAAAATCTACACTACATTTTATTGTTCGCATTAGGACTCTTTTCCTGTCAAAAAGAGGTGGATAATGAATCACCTCAGTTACAGGTACAATTTCTCAGTAGCAGAAGTCAGATGGCAGTTGTCTGCGACAGCACAAACCTTGAAACGGTTTACTTTGACTATTTGGGGGATAGCCTGAAATTCAAGATCAGAGTAAGTGACAATCAGATGTTGTCTCAATATAAAATTGACATTCATGATAATTTTGATTGTCATGGTCATAAAAGCCTTATCAATTGGCAATATTATTTGATTCAGGATTTGAATACTAAGGACAGTTTGATAGAAATTAAAATTCCTCTCCCTCTCTCCGTAAGTGCTGGTTTGTATCATCTGCAATGCAGAACTGTAGATCAAAGTGGAAATGAGTCGGATCTAGGTCAATTT
Source organism: uncultured Saprospiraceae bacterium (assembly GCA_964574485.1). GTDB lineage: Bacteria > Bacteroidota > Bacteroidia > Chitinophagales > Saprospiraceae > Saprospira. The sequence continues at coordinate 29,080 of CAZNNX010000017.1, forward strand.
TTTAACCTTTACCTGATACATCCCGATGACAGTATAGCTCCTCAGATTCAAATAAACGCTCCTCTCTCAAATTCAATCGCCACCAGAGGTCAGAATTTAAGATTTACTGCAAACATAAGCGACAATCAGTCCCTTGACGGCGGGAAAATTCAAATATTTGTATATACTCCTTCAGGAAACAGAGTTGTTGTTTTATCTCAGGACCTTCCAAGCCCACAAGGGAATCAATATAATTTGGATTATTTTTATACTTTACCCACAACTTTTGTATCAGGGAATTATGAATTTATTTTGTCTGTAAAAGATGCGAAAGGAAATGAAAAAAGAACAGATTTTATTCCAGTTTACTTGAATTAATCAAGCGTCTTTTTCCTTTTATTTTAAATTCAGTCTATATTTGCAACAGTTAAATCTTATCAATTATGAAAGAAATTTGGGCCAGATTTGAAGAATGGTTAGATAAAAATGCGAACCAATTGCTTGATGACCTGAACGATGCTGCAGAAGATTCTGATTTCGAACCTATTGAGAGACAGATGGGAGCAGAATTACCTTCAGACTTCAAAGCCTTTTACAAAATACACAATGGTCAATACGCAGAATCTGAAGATCGTCTTTATGGGGTTGATGAGTTATTGAGTACAGAAAGAATGCTGGAGGAAAGGAATAAACTCAAAGAAAAATTCTACCAAGGTGAATTTGATGATCTAGAATCTGAGCCGGATGCATTTATTAGAGATGAGTGGTACAATCCCTATTGGCTACCCCTCACAAGTGATGGTACAGGGAATTATATTTGTATGGATTTTGCGCCTACTAAAGAAGGAAACATTGGTCAAATCATCAAAATATCCTTAACAACACCCAAAAGAAAAAAAATATATAGTGATTTTAAGTCCTGGATTGAAACCTATGTTCTAGAATTGGAAAAAGGATTTTATCAATATTCACCCAAATGGGGAGGAATGCTGCCAAAATCCAAATCAAGATATGAGCACGAAGAAAGCATAGTTGAAGATGATGAGGAAGATATCTTTGGTGATGAAGAAAACGAAGGCATGGAGGGCTTTGAAATCTTGGACGAATCAGATTTTTCATAAGAGAAAAAAGTGGGATCAGTAATGTCTCACTTTTTTTTGTTGAGAAAAGGTGTTTTTGCAACATATTTATTTTTGTTAACGTTTATTTAAAATACTAAACAAAAGTTAATACTGTTTTTACTATTTACAGTAATTTAAATTGCTTATCTTTTCGGCATTAATTAAAACATTATTTTTTTATGAATTCACAACTATTTAGAACATTCAAACTATTACTGTTAGGAATAACCCTATTTCTATTCAGCAACACAGAACTTTATGCTACCCATGCCATGGGAGCAGATTTAACCTACAGTTGTATTGGCAATGGTCAGTACAGAATCAGATTACAATTTTACAGAGATTGTAATGGTATCAACGCAACGAATACTGTCACTGTAAGAGTTGCCTCTCCTGGCTGCCAGAGTTTAAACATTACAC
>CAZNNX010000018.1:0-29327 GCA_964574485.1 uncultured Saprospiraceae bacterium
TCAAACCTATGGTGATGATGCCTTTGTGATGACAGCCATTCAAAACAATCAATCTGATATTTATCTTTTCGATCAAAAAGACCTCACCCAAATCACAAAAGATCTTTGGGATGAGACTGATGCCTGCGCCTATGACTGGAATGGAAAAAGAGGCATCCTTTTTATTTCAAATCGGGACACACAAAGCTATCAGTCCAAACCTCAGATTTCTCAAACGGGATTTACAGATTTGTATTATTACCAAAAAGGCCTGCCTTCTTATATTCGCCTAACGAAAACCCCAAACGCTGACGAGTCAATGCCTCAGGTTCTTCCAGACAAAAGATTTGCTTTTTTATCGCTTGCCAATGGTATAAAAAATCGATTTGTTGGTCAAATAGACTCTATCATTCGTGATTCTCTCCTAATTGGGTACAAAGATGCTAAAATAGATACCCTGAAAGAAAACCGTACAGAAAACAGTTATGACAGTTTGCAATCTGTATACTTTTTCGAAAAAACAGGCAACAATTACCCTGTAACCAATTACAGCAGAAGTATACAGGCACATGACATCAGAAATAAAGTTGCAGACCTGATCTTCCGGGAAGGAAAATACCAGATTTTTGTCAGAGATATTAAAACCGAAGAAAGTACTGATTTCGAACCTACTCAATATCGAAATCTCAGGGATCTGACCAAGCTGACCAAGGATAAAACGAAAACAGATTCCAAAAAACAAAAAGAAAATAAGACCGAACAAGAAATTTCGGAAGAACTTCAAAGGGTTCAAAAAGAAATTGAACAGGATAAAAAAGACAGTATCAAACCAAAAGTCAATACAGATACTTCAAAAGTAGATATTGACAATTATAGTTTTCAGACTGAGTTTGAAATTATCAAACAACCTGGAATTCAAGAACCTATAAAAGGGAATAAGGACAGTATCGTGAATCCAACCGTATTGGTTGAAGATGAAAATGGAAATTTAAAACCTGTTGCTCAAAATAACGAACCTTCTGTTAGTAAAAACATTAACAAGACAGTACTCTTCGATCCCGCTAAAATCATTAAATATAAAAATTTATTTAAGGTAGATGAATTAACTTTCCAGGTCGATAATACGCCTCTATTTTGGGGCATGGATCTTTATCTGCAGGGTTATTACAGATTTCCAACGGTAGGCCTGATGCTCAAAACAGCTTTTACTGATCTATTAGAGGATTACAGGCTGGAAGTAGGTATTAGATTGCCCGTTAATTTTAATGGTTTGGAATATTTTTTAAGTTTCGAGGACAGAAAATCAAGGTTAGACAAGAAATTCAGTATTTACAGAAGAAGCCGTACAGATAATTACACTATTACTGATACGCTTACCAATGATGTATGGGCGGCAAAGGGTAATAATGTGAAACATATTGCCATGGCTGAATTGAGTTATCCAATTTCTAAATTCAGTCGCTTTCAGGCAACCTTGATGTATCAAAACGATGCAGTAAATATTATTGCAGAAAACAGAAATAGCCTGGCTAGCCCTGAATATAATTTTTCACAAATCGCCCTGAGGGCAGAATATGTTTTTGACAATACAATTGGCATTAGAATTAATGGGAGAAAAGGTTTTAGATGCAGAGCCTATGCTGATTACTATCAAAATTTTAACACGAACTATGAAAATGATAAATTAAAAATAAATCTATTGAATCCTACCATTGTTGCTGGATTTGACGCAAGATATTATTTGTCATTTGACAATAAAACAATTTTTGCTTTTAGAGCCAGTGCAGCAGCTTCTTTCGGTAAGGAAAAAATGCTCTATGCCCTAGGTGGAATGGAAAATTGGATTTTTCCTACATACAATGAAAACATCCCAATGCCTGATGCCTCGCAATTTTCTTACCAATTGTTAGCTGCACCCCTGCGAGGGTTTCAAAGCAATATCAGAAATGGTAGTAATTATGCTTTAATCAATGCGGAAATTAGAATTCCTATCATTGAATATTTTTCAATAACGCCCCCCAAAAATGCCATACTTAGAAATCTTCAACTTATTGGATTTTATGATATCGGTACAGCATGGCAGGGGCTATCTCCATTCTCAAAGGATAATCCTTTGAATACAACATTGATTGATCCAGGCTCCGGCTCTTCCATTGTTTCACCCATACGAGTCAGAGTAAACTATTTCAGAAGACCTATTGTTCAGGGTGCAGGTTTTGGTATTCGTACAGTTGTATTGGGTTATTTTTTACGTCTGGACTATGCCTGGGGTATAGAAACAGGACAAGTATTAACTCCCAGAGTTTATCTCTCACTCGGAATGGATTTCTAAACTATCTGTATCCATTTCACTGCCAGACATTTCGCTCATAAATTTTGCCATGTCGGTCAACCAGCTATTGGTTTTTATAACCAAATCTTTGTATTCAGGGCAATTGATTTCTATCAAGGAAATGCTCAATAATTCCATCATACCATATGTTTTACCCCCGGGAGCTGAAGCACCGGAAAATTTTTTCAGGTCCTCCTGTATCTTCATTTCCACCGATTCGCTGGGTCCTGGTGCATCGGACATACATTCAGTATACATGGCGTAAACTGGTAAAAATGTACTTATGATTTCACTTTTTTCCTTTTCAGATAAAGATGCTTTTTTTAGTTGATTCAAAAGCGGCTCATGTAAATTAAAAATTACAGCTAATTCTTTTTCATATTCCTTCAAACAGCTACACCTTAATTTTGCATCCCGATTAAAAAAATCTTTTGTTTCCTGACTCATTTTTTCAAATTGCTCTTTTATTCCTGTCTCCTGATCTTTTGTGGCAGACTGACATGAAATAAAAACAAGATAAATTAAAGACAAACAAAGAAGCTTAGTTTTCATGACATTCTTTTAATTGAATAAACATCTAATTTAGTATTTTTGCTAACAATTAAATTTATTTATGTCTATTTTCTATTCCACCTTTCCACTGAAAAGTCTTGAGTCTCTTGACAACAAAAAATCTATGCTTGACTTAGTTGATCAACTGAAAAAAGAGCAAGAAAAAAGTTTGTTTCAAGGAAAAGAAAAAGCAATTGCCAAGGCTAGAGCGCAGGGCAAATTTACGGCAAGGGAAAGAATCGAATTGTTACTGGACGAAAATTCCTTCTTTTTGGAACTACTCCCACTGATCGGTTTAGAGGGAGATGGTTTTGGGCCGGGAGGCACTACCGTCTCTGGGATTGGCATGGTTGAAGGCAGAATCTGTATTATCAACGCCAATATTGGTACATTGAAAGGAGGAGCTATTGATAAAGCAACCCTGCAAAAAACCATCAGGATCAGTGAAATTGCTTTAGAGAACAAGCTAACTGTGATCAATTTGGTTGAATCCTCCGGGGCCAATCTACCGGAGCAAGAACAAATCTTTAACATGGGGGGTACAATTTTCAGGGAAATCACTCGTAGATCTGAGGCTGGCTTGTGTACAATTTCTCTTGTATTTGGTAATAGTACAGCAGGGGGTGCTTATGTTCCCGGCATGTCTGACTATTCCATTTTTGTAAAAAACAATGCAAAAGTTTTTTTGGCTGGTCCTCCCTTGGTTAAAATGGCAACAGCCGAAGAAGTGGATGAAGAATCACTGGGGGGAGCGCAAATGCATAGTACGATTTCTGGCGTATCTGATTATCTAGCAGAAGATGAATATGAAGCTTTCCGCATCTGCAGGGAAATACTTTCTTTTTTACCCAAGGAAAATCATCCTAAAATACAAGAAGTACAAGAGCCTCTATATGAGGCGGAAGAGATTTTATCTGTTGTTCCTGCCTCTCCCCAAAAACCTTTTGATTGCAGAGAACTGATTGCCCGCATCGTTGATGGATCTGATTTCACAGAGTTCAAACCTGCATACGGACCTACGCTCATCTGTTGTTTTAGCAGAATACATGGTCATGAAATCGGTATTTTAGGAAATAATGGTGTAATTTTTTCAGAAGCAGCAAATAAGGCAACACACTTCATTCAACTTTGCAATAAACAGAATATTCCTTTGATTTTTCTCCAAAACACTACCGGATTTATGGTAGGATTACAATATGAAAGAGAGGGAATTATTAAACATGGCGCTAAATTAATCAATGTCGTATCCAATGCTCAGGTACCCAGTATTACTATTATGACCGGAGCTTCCTTTGGCGCCGGCAATTATGCCATGAACGGCAGGGCATTTCACCCAAGGTTTTTATTTTCATATCCCAATGCCCAACTGGCAGTAATGGGACCAGAGCAATTGGCTGGAGTTATGACTTTAATTCAACGACAGGCTGCAGAGCAATCTGGACTCGCATTTGATGAAGAAAATGCCCTGGCTGTTAGAGCATACCTTATGGCTCAGGTTGAAAAAAATGCTTCAGCATGGTATGCCAGTGCGCAAGGATGGGATGATGCCATAATTGATCCCAGAGATACCAGAATGATTTTGGGTCTTTGCCTGCAAATTGTCTCAACACATCAAACCAACAGCAAACCTTCTTACGGGGTTTTTAGAATGTAACCTCACCTAAATAATGATAATCCCCTCTTTCTTTTTTAACCGTAAAATCAGTTAAAAAAGGTTGCAAATCAATAGATTCAGCCTTTCTGAAAACTAAATTCAGAACTGTTTTACCCGATCCAAAGCCTTTTATCTTAAGATTATCTCCTCTATACTCCAGGCCAAATTCCTGCATTTCATTTCTTTGAAATGGATGAACCCAAATATTTACTTGTTTTTCATTTGAATCTGCTGTGACAAACAAAGATCTGCTATCCTCTTTCCCGGGGCTGTAAAAAAGTAAGCCATTCGGATTCAAATAAAAAAATAAATTTCCAATTTCTTGCTGAATTTGCCCGCTTATTGCGCTGGGTAACTGATCCCAGTTTGAATTTTCTTTTATAGTATCAATCCAATCTACTTTCCAAATAAACTGAGCTAGGGCATTCAAAAGGACTACTTTTTTATTTTTTTCTATTTCATTGGAAAAGGCGGCTATTTTTTCAGCTTCCAATTCCTTTTGCTTTTTTATTTTCTCCTCATAACAAAATCTGTTTATCAACTCTTCAGCCTCCACCTCTCCTTCTCTTTCCGCCTGGCTCAAATATAAAAAGGCAGTTTGAACATCGCCTTGCTTTAAAAATAACTTAGCTAAACCCATTTTAGCTTCTTTCCTTGTTTCAGCGAACAAGGTCATCTGATGATAAAAATCTAATACCTGATCAAAATTCTTTTGTTCCCAGGCTCTCAACGCAGCCGTTCTGTATAACTTATAAACATCTTTCTGCGCTACTTCGAGTCCCCAGTTCAGATACTTTTCTAGTTCCTCATCTTCACCCAATTGCATATAAGTTGATATCAGTTCCAAAAATATTTCAGCATCTGAATAATCAATGGAGAGAGCCGTTTTTAAATCAGATATGGCCAGATGGTAATTACCCAGTTGATTGTAAGATTTGGCTCTTTGAAGATACACCCAATACAATGAAGAGTCTTTAAAAGAGACCATTTCAATGAAATCAGAAAAATAATAAATAGATTCCTGAAAAAACCCCATTTGAGTCAAATAACTTGCCCATTCTAATCTCAACTCAGGTTTATCTCCATATTGGGCAATTATTTTTGAATACAATTGCATCAAAGCTTCCTCTTCCCTAAGCTTAAATAACAATGCTGCTTTTTTTTGTAGATAAAGTAAAGACGCTGCGGGGTGTAGCTCCAATAGAAAATCTAAATCTGCCATTGACTCTTCATCTTCGTCAAACATCTGCAGTAATTGAGCTCTGAGTAGAAAAGTTTCTCCTGTAAATAAGGATTTTACTATAGAAGATTCTGAAATTCCTTTCAGCAGCTCAAGAGCTTTATTGGGCTCATGCTCCAGTAACAAACGCTCCGCTTTAATATAAATGATATCATTCTCTGAAATGGCAGAGGGGATACTCCGTAAAAAATTATCGATACTTTCTTTATCCGCATTACCGATCCAAGAGGAAATTTCATCTTTGACATGAAGCATACAATATGGGTTTAATTATCAATATCTACCTCCACCTCTGTTTTCTTTTTTCTTTTTTTACCGTTTCCTTCATCTTCTTCCTCAGAAAAATCATGATCTGTTGCATCAAAAGTATCGCCCTCTAATTTACCATATTTACTACAATCCATTTCTTTCAAATCACCCTCCGGAACAGGAAAACCAAGACTTGTATCAAATTTAATTTTAGAGTCAGATTCGATATACCTAAGCGCATTCTGAAATATAGGTCTGGCCATGGCACCCCCTTGACCCAAAACGATTGACCTGAAACGGATATAACGATCATCATTTCCAACCCAGGTTCCTATAACGAGATTGGGTGTAATTCCGATATACCATCCATCGGAATGGAAATTTGTTGTACCTGTTTTGCCACCATGCGGCGATTTTATACCACCAAAACCCGGCGCCCCGGCTTGTACTGCCTGAAGCATTTTAGACATGGCAAAAGCTACTTTTTTATCAAGTGCTTCATCTGAGTCTTGAGAAGCCTCATCACTATATATTTGAGTTCCATTTTTTGTAGTAATTCTTGTAAGAAAAATGGGTTCATAATAAACGCCCCCATTGGCAAAAATGGAATAACCCGCTGTCATTTCAATAGGTGATAAATCGGGAGTTCCCAGACAAATGGATGGCTGAGCCGGTACTTTGGACGTATCGATTCCGATTTCATTCAAAAAGCCACGAAAAGGTTGGGTAGTACCCAAATCTTTCATTAACTGCGCTGAAACAGAATTGAGAGAAAGGCTAAGAGCTCGGGTTAGCGTAACTGTTTGTCCACTATATTTTCCATTGGCATTATTGGGTGTCCAATCTTTAATCAAACCAAATTTTCCATATCCTTTTTCAATGGTAATTTTTATATCATCAACTTCATAACAGGGTGAAAGACCCTTCATCCCAATGGCATAGCTGTACAAAAAGGGTTTGATACTGGACCCTACCTGACGACCTACTTTCTTGTATTTGGTATTTCTGTTTCTCTTGGTGGGATGCACATAGGGGCTTCCCATACTTACGTGGTCTAACTTAAAATAATGATAATCAATACCTCCTACCCAGGCTTTAACATGTCCATTTTTGGGGTCAATAGCGATAGACCCTGCCTGTAAAAACATTTTATGGTAGCGTATTGAATCAAAAGGGCTCAACAAGGTATCTTTGTCACCACCCCTTACCTTTCCCTTACTATCGGTAACATATCCAAAAACCTTCATTTGAACAGGAGCCTGCATATATTTCATTATCCGCTCATATTCCTGCTTCACAATGGGCCAATCTGAATCTGAAAGCATACGGTTGTATTTTTCAATCTGATTGTCATTGATATAACCCAATTTTTTCCAAGATTCCATTAGATCTTTCCCTTTAATCTCCTTGTTGTAGATTCGATCTTTAATGGGTTGTTTGTTGGCTTTTTCAATTCTTAACAATCTGTATATATCCACATCTGTTAGACTTCTCTCTCTTGCTTTTTTCAAAAAAGAAGCCCTGACTCCCATATATCTTTCTGATTCCCAAATACAGCGATTTAAAGTCATCAGTCGCATTTCAATTTCTTCTTGGGTATTGTTTCCTGTTTTGTAGGTCCAGGGATTCTGGGTTTGATACCCAATTTTTAATTCAACGGAATTCCAATCAGGCCAATGTTTGAACATTTGTATCTGATGTTTGCTCAAATGTTCCCATACAGCTTGCTCTAAATGGATTTGCATACGAGAGTCGATGGTAGTATAAATTTTCAAACCATCTCTGTACAGATCGAAGGGTCTTCCATCTGATGCTTTTTGGGTATTTGGTCTTTCCAGTACTTCCTTGACATATTCTCTGAGATATTCTCTAAAATAGGTGGCAACCCCTTCATTGTGGTCTTGAATTTTAAAATGAGTTGCATCTATTGGTTTTACACGAAGCGTATCATACTGTTTTTGATTGATAAACCCTTTTTTCATCATGTTATTCAAAACAACCTCTCTACCTTTTAATGCACGCTCCATATCCCTTTTAAAATTGTACATGGAAGGATTTTTAAGCATTCGCACCAACATTGCAGATTCGTTGATATCCAGATCAATAGGTTTTTTCCCAAAATAAGTTTCTGCGGCAGAACGAATGCCATGTGCATTATACAAAAAGTCAAATTCATTCAAATAAATGGTAAGAATTTCCTTTTTTGTGTATGACCTTTCCAATTTCACAGCAGTTAACCACTCTTTGAGCTTTACTGTAATCAGTACTGGATACCTGAAAAGAAAAAACATCTCTTTGGTATTTGGTCTTCCTACCAACAATTTGGCCAACTGCTGAGAGATCGTACTGCCACCCCCTGAACTTTGATTAAACAATAATATCGTTTTTACTAAAACACGAACTATAGCCTCGGGATCAATGCCGGAATGACTGTAAAATCTGGCGTCTTCTGTAGAAACCAATGCATTAACAACATGAGGAGAAATACTATCAAAAGTAACAGGGGTCCTGTTTTCAATAAAAAATTTGCCAAGTAATACACCATCCGCGGAATAAATTTCTGATGCAATATTTATTTTTGGATTTTCTAACTGCTCAAATGAGGGCAAGAAAAAAGAAAGGATAAACAGATAACTAAAAAATAAGCCAAAAAACCAAAGAAAAATCTGCCAAGATCTTTTGATAAGCTTTTTATAAAAGTTAGACTTCTTTTTCTCTAATTCAATTTTTTCTTCACTGAGTGAGTTTCTCATTCGAAAGCCAATTTAGTTATAAGTTAGTTTCTGTAGGTCTGTTCAAAAAATTGAATGTATTCTGCAAAATTTCTTTTTTGTAAAACTTCCCTGTAATTATTTTGCCCAATAAAATAAAGACGATGTTGAGGTGGATTTTTACCCAAAAAATCTTCTTTTCCCATAGCTGCTTTCAAGTAATCTGCGGCATCCTTCCCATCTTTAAACTTTCTGACAATTAAGGTGGGGATATTCCCATCTAACATCAAACTGGAGACATTCAATCGCATTAAGTTGTAATATTTATTATTAAAATCAGTAATTACCGATTTTAAATCATTGGTATTGGTATTGTCTAAGTTAAAAGTAACCATGACATAATGACCCACTTGCATATCATTTTCAAATTGAGCTTTGGGTTTATCCTCAACAGTTTCTACTAGCTCCTGGGTTTTTACATTTTCTTTCATTCCACTGAGAATCACTACCATTTCTTTTGCTCTCTTGTCCTCATCTGTATTAGGGAAGGCTGAAGAAATCTGACGTAATGCTTTGATATACTCTTCAATACCGTCAATTCCTCCCTTGCACATAGCTGCCAGCAAAGCAAACTTGGCCTTCATAGGATATTGCGCTCCAAATTTTTTCACCAGATCATCCAAATTTTTCTTAGCCTCTAAAAAGTTTGATTTTTTTATTAAAACATAGGTAGCATCATAATAATCATTTACCTCTTTAACCAGCCTTTGTTTCGTATTCAAAAAGTTGGGATCCTCTAGCGACTTGGCTATATCTGAACTTGGGTATTCGTTTAAAATTTGATCCTTATATGTTTGGGAACAACTGTTTTTCTCATCCAAACAAATATTGTAAAGGGTAAACAAAGCTTCAAGTTTGTGTGTCGTTTGAGGAAAACGATCAAACAATTTTTTCAAATAAAGCTGTGCTGTTCTATTTTTTTCCAACTTTTCATAAAATAGCGTACCGGTCATGAAAATTGATTTCTCTATATCTTTTTTCATTGCATTCTGAGCTGCAGAATCCAATGGTACCCCTAATTTTTTTAAATAATCTTTTAATTCGGACTCTGTCATAGGACCTGAAGAACTACTATTTTGGTCATCGCTTGAATTTTTCTCTGTAGAAGCTCTTCTCCATTGGTCTGCCCACTCTCTATTTCCCCATCTTTTCTGAAAATCTTTTTCTCCCCTCTTTACCACATTGGGATCGTATAGTGCAAATTTAGATTCAGCGACTTTATTACCGTTCACCAATCCGTCAGTCGCAGGCTTTGGGCTTGAATTTTTATTATTTGCCTTTTGCTTATCTTCCTCCTCTTTGTATTTCTGAACAAACTGTTTTTGTTTGTCAATACTCCAATTGGATATCGCCAGCAGAGAATCCTTAAGACCTGTATTCTCTAAGTGAAAGGCCAAATCCTTTAATAGCGACTTCTGATTATTTACATAAAATGCTCTTTCATCAGATTTATCCAGATTATTAGTACAGGTATCATAGTAATGGTAGGCATTGACATACATTTCCTTTTCAAAATACAGTTCAGCCAACAAATAAGAAGCTTCAGCCTGTTGAAACCCATCGCTATTTTGCATAGCTTGAAGTAGTGCCTCTATACCTTTTTCTTTTGCTCCCGCCCTTAATTGAACCTGTGCCAGGGCAAAATAAATCTGATCCTTGTATTCTTCGTTTTTCCCTTCTTTCAACATCCTTTTTAATGCCAATTCAGGGTTCCATTTGGATCCGGTTCCTGCAGCATTTAAGGCCATATTCAATCTGGCATTAAATTCCATTTCATAAGTGGGTTTTAACTTCAGAACACTTTTGAAATAAGCAAGCGATTTGGCATTATCTCCTGCTTTTTGATACAACTGAGCCAGAATATAAACCCATCTGTTTTTCTTCTTTTTTGATTTGGTAAGACTTATAGCCTGCTCTAAAGGCTCTACAGCTTTTGCCCATTCTTTTTTTCTTAGGTAACTATGAGCCATCACAGCATGAGCATCTGCTTTAATTTTTTTTGCCACATCTCCTTTTTCAATGAGCAATCGCAATAATCTTTCAGCCTCATCAAAATTTCTGATTTCTATGTAGGATTTTGCCAGCCAAAGCATCGCTTCATAACGAACAGGTCTGTGTTTTAAAAAATATGAAGTTGGCTTTTGTTCTTCCTCTTCTTCAGTGTTTTTTGAATTGGTCGCAGTTTTGGAATCTTTAGATTCATCCTTTTGTGAAGAACTCTTCTTTTTGGCTGGTTTTTTCTTTTTCTTATAAGATTTTTTCTTCTTTTTTTTCTTGTTGCTATTTTTTTCCTCTTCTTTCTTTTTGTATGCTTTCAATTCATCCGGAGACATTTCATTTAATGCCTTTTCTGTGTTGAATTTATCAACAATATATTTGAAAGTAGATGCCGCTTTTTCAAAATCTTTCTTTAAAAACTCTGCTTTTCCTACGATGAAGTAACTATCATCAACCCAATGGCTGGGCCTGTGCAACTCAATATTGGTAGCACATTTTTTAATGGCATCATCCAGTGGATTACCAGAACCGGCACTTGCGTTTGCATTGTTTGCATTGGGCAGGGATTTATCAACAGTTTTCTCTTTATCTGCAGGTTTGGTTGCTTGATTGCTAATTGTTTGTTTTTCAGCTCTGCTCAACTCCGCAGGTGCATAGGGAAACATGGGAATGATTTGGTTGTAATTATCTTTGTGACTTTGATTGGCGGCAACAAATCCCTTGTCCAATAATAATCCGGCATTATAATACGCATTATATCTCCCTGTGATATTGTGATAAAACTTACCCAATTTTGTCGTCTCTCCATTTTTATTCTTACAGGAGGCGACTATCAACAAAACCGAAAATAAAAGGATGCTCCTAATCCGCATAAGGGATGAAATAATTAAAAATTAATATATTAAAACAAACAAAGATAGCAATAATAAAACGAATATTGCTGAATATTACATATGCAGTTTCGTAAAAAAAAACTATTATTATCTTTGTAATAGTGATTTTAACAATGAAATCGCAGCAAAGTATAACATGAATCCTTATATCCAAAAAATTAAAGCCTTTTTTTACAAACCCTTGATTCCTTGGGTCACAAAAAAACACAGGCTGGTTGTTGTAAACGACCATAATCTTACGGAAGAAAAATCCTGGACACTGAGTCCTTTTCGTTTTTGGAGTCTCATACTTGGTTTTTTTTCGATTTCTTTTGTTTTTACGATCATTTTAATCCGATTTACATTCATCGGCTATTTTTTCTTACCCAATGCAAACACGGAACAAAAAAAGCTAAAAAATGAAATGCTCGCTCTTTATGTTGAATTAGATTCTTTACAAAAAGAGTTGGTTTCCAATGCCTCCTTTGTAGAACGAATCAAGATGCTTACCAAAGAGGAATTTGAATATGAAAAAGATGTTAAGTTGAGCGCTGAAAATGTTGCTTCTGAAACAGGCAAAGCCAAGGGATTGGAAGATATACCTGAAAAATCACAAGAAACCAGAAAATTGGTTGAGACTGTTCAAAATGAAAAAAAATTACAAAGCCTGGTTCAAAGTATTTTTGTCGAAGGCAATGCAAGAATTGACAGAAATCAAATGATTGCCCCCGTTAGCGGCGTCATCTCTGATACATTTGCACTCGGGCGCAATCACCTGGGAATAGATATTGTTGCCCCCAGGGGTTCAGTAATCAAAGCAGTACGCTCCGGAACAGTTATCCTGTCTTCCTGGTCTTCAGATACAGGTCACATGATTGGCATTCAACATGATAATAACCTGATTACCTGGTATAAACATAATTCCGCACGGTTAAAAAATACCGGAGACCGTGTTGAAAGTGGTGAAGCCATCGCTATTATTGGAAACAGTGGTGAAATGTCAAGCGGACCCCACTTACACTTTGAACTATGGTATGCAGGTCAACCCGTCAATCCTAAAAATTACATTGAATTTTAACTCAAAATGAAACCAACTCATCATATTTGGATTGACATAATCAAAGAAATAATAGGATTTGATAGTGGTTTCTTTAAAACGCTTCGAGATATACTTTTCAGACCTGATCAAATTATAAAATCATACCAACTCGGTCAGGGTATTTATATCCCACCTTCTCGGTTTTTTTTTGCTTCTTGTGGCTATTTTATCCTCCTGAGCAGTTACTTGATACAATGGGACGAAATTACGCGCCGTCACATAATTGAAATGAGCCAAATGTCCCCTAATATACCCAAGGAAACTGTTCAACTGATAGTAAGTACGCAGGAAAAAATTATGACAACTTATTTTGTTCCCATTATGTTGGTTTTCTTAGTTGGTAAGTTATTGACAACCAAACTTCTATTAAAAAAATATACCCTTTCCATACAAGATATTTACAATATCCTCTGCTATAATTTAGGGCTCATGAACCTAAACTTTCTGATATTAATTATACTGATAGCCTTGCTCCCGCTTAAGATACTGATCTATGTAACCAATATTCTTATTCTCTTTTATTTATTTGGATTTAAAAAATTATTTGAACCCAAAAAGGCAGGAGATTTTTATCCCGAGCATAGGGAAGAACTTAACAAAGCTTTTTCTAGAGCTGATTTGATACTTTATACACTCATTACTGTCTTTATAATTTTATATTTGATTTATCTATTTCGTCCATCATAAACCCAAACAATATGTCGAAAAATGCATCCTTCCTGGTAGAGGGAAATGCCAAGTTAACTGGTGAAATTACCCCTCAGGGGGCTAAAAACGAAGCACTGCAAGTAATTTGTGCCGTTTTACTCACTGCTGAAAAAGTTACAATCACCAATATACCCGATATTGTAGATGTAGTTTTTCTCATTCATTTATTGGAAGGCTTGGGTGTGGAAGTAGAAAAATTGGACCAAAACTCTTACAGTTTTTGTGCTAAAAACATCGATCTGGATTATATGCAATCTGAAGATTTTGTAAAAAAGGCTGGCTCTATCAGAGGTTCAGTTATGATTATGGGTCCTCTTTTAGCAAGATTCGGCAAGGCTGTACTTCCAAAACCAGGCGGTGATAAAATTGGACGCAGGCGCATGGATACACATCTTAATGGACTTCAGTACTTAGGCGTAGACTATCATTTTCAGTCTGAATCCAATATTTTTCTACTCAGCAGTAAGCAACTTAAAGGTTGTTTTATTTTGATGGACGAAGTATCAGTAACGGGTACTGCCAATGTTTTAATGGCTGCCAGTATGGCCAAAGGCACCACAACAATTTACAATGCAGCCTGCGAACCTTATCTTCAGCAACTTTGTGGAATGCTCAATAGTATGGGGGCAAGAATTACTGGGGTAGGTTCCAACAAACTGGTAGTAGAAGGTGTGAATGAACTATATGGAACAGCGCACAGATGTTTGCCAGACATGATAGAAATTGGCAGTTTTATTGGTATGGCGGCCATGACCCAATCGGCCTTAAAAATCAAAAATGTGCGTGTTGATATGTTGGGTAATATCCTTCCTACATTTTCCAGATTTGGTATTGACTATACTATTGACCATGATGATATCATCGTACCAGAGCAAGAGATTTATGAAATTCAATCCTTCATCGATGGCTCAATCATGAACGTATATGATGCCCCATGGCCTGGATTTCCGCCCGACCTTATGAGCATTCTGCTTGTTGTGGCGACCCAAGCCAGAGGTTCCGTATTAATTCATCAAAAAATGTTTGAGAGCCGCTTGTTCTTTGTTGATAAATTAATTGACATGGGGGCACAAATTATCCTTTGTGACCCGCACAGGGCAACTGTTATTGGTTTGAACAGGCAATATCCCCTGAAAGGAATTAAAATGACTTCACCTGATATCAGAGCAGGGGTATCCTTACTTATAGCAGCACTCTCTGCAAAAGGAACAAGTACCATTCATCAAATTAACCAAATTGACAGAGGTTATGAAAAAATTGATGAAAGACTAAATGCCCTGGGAGCTAAAATTCATCGGGTATTTGAATCCTAAATTATATTTTCTTCTTCAGCCTCTTTGATATGACCATGTAACTGGACTGGTTCCGTCTTTTTTTGCATTCTAATAATGAGCATTTGCACTATAGATGAGAATGCTATGGCAAAATAAAGGTAACCCTTCGGGATGGCGTGTACATCAAATTCAAATTCTGTTCCGTAACCAATTTTAGCATCAGCGGCATGCGAACCTTCAGCTAATAACATAAATGAAATTAAAAGTAAAAAGGAAAGTGCCAACATTTGAATTGCAGGGTGCTTATTAATATAATTTCCTATAGGCCCTGCAAACCACATCATTATTATAATTGACAAAACAACTCCTAAAATCATAACTGGCAAGGCATTGAAACCCGTTGATGTCAAATCCTGCGTCAAACCTATCGCTGTAAGAATGGAATCCAGGGAAAAAACCAAATTGATAATCGCTATTTGTATAACCACCTCTGAGAATTTAAAAACCTTACCAGACTTTTTTTCTGCCAAATGATTTTCATCATGCCCCTCTAATTTATGATTAATCTCTTTAATCGTTTTATAAAGAAGGAAAAATCCCCCGGCCACCAAGACAAATGCCTGTGCATTGGGTTCTCCATAAAAACCTAGAAAATGAAAAGTAAACCAGGTTGTATTTAAATTTTGTAAGATAAATCCCAACCCCAACAACAATATGATTCGCATAACCATTGCGATCAACAAGCCCACACGACGAGCTGGTTCCTGTTTGTCAGCCGGTAATTTATTTGCCACGATTGAAATGAAGATAACATTGTCAATTCCTAAAATCACCTCCATAAATGTAAGTGCTATCAGGGCAACCCAAGCTTGAGGAGAATTAATAAGTTCTAAAAGGTCTTGAATCATTTTATCATATTTTAATTATCTGAATCACTCGATTCTAATTCGATTTCTGTTTCTTTAAATTTTTGTTTGTATTGCTCCAGGTATAAATTTTTCTGCGTCAAAGCATTGCTTTTATCCTGATTGTATTCTGGAAGATTTGATTTTTTTTCAGGAACAGTCTCAACATAAATAGAGGTGGAAGGAAAAGCAAATTGAATGCCCACCTGTGAGGCCAATTCTACAAAAGCATAAATAATTTCCTCTTTCCATTCTATTTCTTTTTCCCAAACATTTGTATTAAAAAAAACAACAACCAAGATATCAAGAGAAGAATTACCCAGGTTATTCAATCTGATATTCACATTTTCCTTATCCACATGAGGATGCTCCATGGCAATTTGACGCATTCCCTCTATAAAAATTTCCATTAAATGCGGAGGAGTATGGTAGGCTATGTTGATGACAGAATAAAATCTCCTTTGCTTTCTTTGACCCAGATTATTGATCGTTTCATTCATCAGATTTCCGTTGGGAACCGATATCAAGGAGGTGTCAAAGGTTCTGATTCTTGTTGATCTGAACCCAATATCTTCAATTGTTCCTGTAATCGAACCAACACTTACCAAATCACCTATCTTGAATGGCTTGTCAGCATAAATCATCAGAGATCCAAATAAATTTTTCACTGTTTCCTGAGCAGCCAAGGCCAAGGCCAAACCTCCAATGGATAAACCCGCCACCAAGGCAGTAACATTCACGTAAAAAATACTCAGTAAATGTATTATGCCCGCTGTAATAATGACCACATTTACAATTCTTGAAATTACAGGAACTATATGTTCATCAATTCCATTCGATTGATTTTTTGCATTGTACAAAACAGAAGATTTTATCAAACTAATGGTTCGAAGTGCAAGTAATACCAATAATATCGTATTTGAAACACGCAAGCCCAACAAAATGTAAAATGTAAATCCTGAACTCAACTGCAAAATGGGAACAAAAAGATAGACCAAATAGAAAATGAGTAAATAACTAAAAATGATACCCATTCTCCTTACAGGCTCTTCATCGAAATGATTTTTACCCAATCTGCTGTTGGCGATCCATTTTACTGTAAAGCCAAAAAGTCTGGAAAGAATAAAATGAATGATTATACCAATTATAATCATCAGTATCATTGTAAAATACTGCCATGAGTATAAACCTAGTATTGATTTTTGACCAATTTGGGGTAACCATTCCAATAACATATGAGAACCAAAGGGAAATACGGTTCTGTGAATTTTTGGAATCTCCCTTAATGTTTCATATGAAAAAAACCATTTGCCATTTTGCTTACTTTTCTCGAGGTAGATCTCTGGATACTCGTTGGGAAAAGGAAAATAAACATGTTTTTGTGTGGTGGAATCTAAAAAATTTTCATTCTCTGGAATGTTGGAAATTCTAATTTTCAATCCCTTCCCGTCTAAAACCTGTTTCAGTTTGATTGAAAATTCAATTGCTTTTTTGGGATTTTTCTTAAATGGTTTGGAAGCTTTTTGAAAGTTACCCTCATCAGCATAAAAAGTAAAGGTATAAAGCGCATCAAAAGGCGTATTCAAATTTCCAAGAGGCCTCTCTTTCTCCTCTTGCCCGAATACGATGAAAGTACTGAGAAGAGCCAGGAAGAAAAAAAAGAGCTTCGTTTTATTTAAAACCATTTGCTTTTAAATTATTCTGTAAAGTTACATTAAATTAGATTTTGCATTCACTAAGCATCAACAAATTTTTTCACCTTCGATACGATCTTGTCATGTTTTCATTATTTGGTTCAAAAAAAAATAAACCTACAACACCTGAATACACTGCCAATAATCCCCTGTTTGATTGTTTCAAAACAGAAAACTGTCAACAAAAAATAAAGGCATACTTTTCTTCAATGCAGAGGGAGGAGAACCAGAAAATAAAGGAGGAAACTGATGAATTACAAATTCACCTTGACCTGGAGCAAAGGTCTCAGTTAAAAAGACTACAATTTCCCATTTTCAATCTAAAATTGTCTAAAGAAGATCATCTTTTTCAAGTATTTAGTACTGAAAACAAAAAAGCCTTTATTGCTGTCTCTATCGAAAGACCCAATAGCTCTCTGAAAGACCTCAATGCAGAAATGGAATTTCCCATGTACAGAGATTGGATGCGTGATCAGGTTGCCCATTTGGGTGGCGGACTTATTGAGGCTGAATGTATCGAAAAAGAAAATATGATTATTTATAAATGCATTGTAAGAATTCCAGTTCAAAATGCAGATTTACCAGAATACCATTGTTTTTTAAATATAAATAATCTTTTAGATGATCAAATCGAATTGGTACGTATAGGACTTCCCAGTCTGAGCTCAAAAAGAAAAGATATAATCCATCAATTTATCCTGAGTGAACTTCCTTTTTCAGAATCTGATCTGCAAAAATACCAAAAGCAAGACCCCTATCTTCCACATTTCTCAGAGGCAGATGTTTTTCATATTTCAGAATTAAGTTCTATTGATCCGTTTTTTCCTTCAGATAGTCTTTCACTTCTGCGAAATCAAATTCTTCCCCTTTTCCTCGACCAATTGACTTATGACCTTCAATTTGACAATAGTGCAAGCCTGGATATAGAGGTGGATTACGAAGAACTTTAGTTAAACTTTTCCTAAGTACACCGACTTTCTTTTTTTATTAAACAAATATTCAATTTATTTGTGATAAATTAATGTTCTTATGAAAGTAGGCTGCCACAAACAAGATATTACCACTTTTAAAAAAGACTGTGGTATGCTCGGCTATGGAAGGCATTATCACTACATGAAGGGCGTGGAAACAGCACAATATGCACGCGCCTTTGCCTTTGAGTCTGATAACAAGAGAATGGCATATGTTGTGGTTGATTATTGTTTCACTACAATTTACCTTAAGGAGGGTATTATACAAAGATTAAATGAGTTGGCTCCTGAATTGTCTTTGAGAGATGAAAATCTGATGATTTGTGCCCAACACACACACAGCGCAGCAGGTGGTTACACGCAACATATTATTTACAATATGACAACACCTGGGTTTCAGGAAGACATTTACCATTCTTACAGAGAAGGAATTGTACAATCCATCCTATCAGCCTTCAGTAAATTGGTTGATGCTCGAATTTTTTTATCATCCGGTACAATTGACAAAGATGCTGAAGTTGCTTTTAACAGATCTGTCGATGCATACAACCAAAATCCAGAAATCAGAGAAAAGATTAAATTTAAAGCCCGGAATCTCGCTGTCGACAGAAAAATGACCTTAGTTTCCTTCCAGGACATGCAAGGAAATGATCTGGGCTCACTCAACTGGTTTGGTGTGCATACCACTTCGGTTTCCAACCGCAGGGATAAGGTTTGTTATGATAACAAAGGATACGCTGCAGACCAACTTGATGACTGGATGCAAAAAAATTCTCCACACAAAGTATGTAATGGTTTTGCACAGGAAGCATCTGCCGATATTAGTCCAAATTTTATCTGGATGCCTAAACTCAGAGAATACAGAGGTAAATTCAAAGACGACTACGAAAGTGCAGCCTATAATGGTGAAATTCAATCAAACAAAGCAAAAGAAATTTTAGATGGAATAGCAACCCATGGTCTGGCAGTTGGCAATGAATTGGATTACATTCAAGCCTATTTTGATATGACTAAGGTGGATATCCCCACTGAATATACCTCTGGCTTGAAGTTTCAAAAAACAGGGCCTGCTTGCTTTGGAATCTCTTTTTTGGAAGGAACGACTGATGGGCAGGGAGCTCCTAAATTATTTGGAGCCCTGGTGCGTGCCGTTTTTAATTCTGGTCGCGAAATCGAGGTATTGGCCGCCCGATTAGGCAATAATCCAGAGTGGAAGGAGGAAGTGCTTAATTTTTACAATGCACAAAGACCTAAAACGGTAGTCATGAATTTATCAAGGGGCATTGTGGCAGGTGCAAAAAAGCCAGAAAAACTAATAATTCCAGGTTTTTTAGATCCAATTGTAAAATATATTAAATATGTAAATAAAGTTGGAAAAGGAATCAGAACACCCTGGGTAGAAGAAACTTTACCACTACAAATCATGCGTCTGGGTCAATTGGCTATTGTTGGCATTCCTTCTGAAATCAGTACCATAGCCGGTGACAGAATAAGAAAAACCTTAGCCCCAGTGCTAAAACAAATTGGAATTGAACATATAATCATTTCACCTTATGCCAATGCCTACGCTGGTTATATAACTACTCCTGAGGAATACAAACTTCAAAAATATGAGGGAGGTCATACTTTGTTCGGTAGATGGACGCTGGCCGCTTATCAAAAAAATTTCAAATCTTTGGCCTTGGAACTATTAAAAGAGCCCAAAGAGAGAAAATATATAGGGACGCAAAAGTTAATCTTCTCAAAAGAAGAAATTTGGACTGGATTTGATGATCCCAAAGTACGTGTTTATTAAACTTTGAAATTCAGATAGTATTCATTATTTTGTACCTTCATCAAACAAATAATTTCAAATGGCAAATCAAAGAAAGGATCATCGTTTAGAATGGAATGAAATGAAAGCAGAAAATTCCTGGACTATGTTCAAGGTTATTGCTGAGTTCGTTGATGGATATGAAAGAATGAATCAAATTGGTCCTTGTGTTTCTATTTTTGGTTCTGCGCGTACAAAACCTGACCATCCTTATTATCAAAAAGCAGTGGATATTGCCAAATTATTAGTCCATGAAGGTTATGGTGTTATAACCGGGGGAGGACCTGGTATCATGGAAGCTGCCAATAAAGGTGCTGCTGAGGCAGGAGGTGCCTCTGTTGGTTTAAATATAGAATTACCCTTTGAACAAGGTCATAATCCTTACATTGATGCTGATAAAGTATTCAATTTCAAGTACTTTTTTATCAGAAAAGTCATGTTTGTAAAATATGCCCAGGCACTGATTGTTTTACCTGGTGGTTTTGGTACAATGGATGAACTATTTGAAGTGCTCACCCTTAAGCAGACAAATAAAATGACACCTATCCCAATCATTCTTGTAGGTTCTGACTTTTGGAATGGTTTAAAAGATTGGATTAACAATGTGATGTTACAAGAATTTGCAAATATCAGTGCAGGCGATCTTGACTTGATGCCCATTACAGATGATCCGCAAGAAGTTGTTCGAATTATTAATGATTTTTACGCACATGAAGCTCTCAAACCTAAATTAGATTTGGGCTAAATCTTGTATAGACTCAAATAGAGCTATCTCTACCTCCTCTTTTTTGATATCATCATAAATTTGCACTTTCCCAATGGCCTCTATAAGAATCATTGTGAATAATTCTGACTCATTTTTTTTGTCTTGAGCTAAAAACAAATAAAATTGTTCTTTGTGTTGGAGGATTTTCTTTACCAAAACTGGAACAATCCACTGTAAGCCTTGAATGATTGTAAGGTAGGTTTCCCTGGAAATTAAATTTCTTTGTAGGCTAATTTGAGCTTCTACACAGATTCCCATGGCAACCGTTTCTCCATGTAACCAATCCCAATTATTAATAAGCGATAGTGATTCTATAGCATGTCCAACACTATGTCCAAAATTTAAGATCTTACGGAAACTTTTATCAAATGGATCTAGTGCAACAATCTCATTTTTAATATCCACACTCCTCTTTATATCTTCCAAGATTGGTATTTTTTTGAACCTATAGGCCTGATACTTCATCAAAGCATCAAAATGGCTTGCATCATAAATCAAACCATGTTTTATCATTTCAGAAAATCCTGCGACTATATGCCTGCTGTCTAGTGTAGCCAAAAACAAATCATCAATATATATAAAATTGGGATGAGCAAAACCCCCGATACAATTTTTAATGTCATCAAAGTCCAAAGCATATTTTCCCCCATGGGCAGCATCAACCATCGAAAGTAAAGTGGTAGGAACATGAGCAAAATCGATTCCTCTTTTATACAAACTTGCAACGAAGGCACCTAAATCTGTAATCATTCCTCCCCCTATATTCAAAATCAAAGACTTTTTATGTGTTTGATGCTCATTTAAAAACCTTGTAATATTTTGAAAACTGGTTAAATTTTTACTTTGCTCTCCCTCGGGAACAATAAATACTTTTACAAGGCCTGGAAGTTGATTCCTAAAGAACTCAAAACAAAATTGATGGCTGTTGTTGTCCATTAAAACAACTATATCCCTATCCTTGATTCTTTGGATCAAAGTATCAAAATTAGCTCGACCCCATAAAATTTCAATCATAAATAATTTATATTCAGCATGAAACAAAAGAAAAACATGTTTCAACTTATCAATTTTAAAAACCTTATAACGATATTTATTTTATACATCTGGTTCAAAACATCTCATTTCAACCCTTAACTCACGATGAAAATCATAAACTAACTTATCTCTAATTTCTTTTTTGACGGGCAATAAATAAATTTTTAGTTTACGATCGTACCAAAGAGCAGTTCTCCATTCTATTTCATTTATTCTAGCCCAGATGGGTAACCTGCCCCAACTTTTTTCAAGCCCTTTGCATTTGAATCTAATATCATTACTTGTTGTTTCCGGTATTTGTATGAATGCCCAGGCACCGGGAAGAGGAGACTGAACTAATTTAGATTTACAAGTAAAAATCATTTTTCAGGAAAATCTCGTTTGACTGTTTGGATACTACTGAAAGAGAATTTTATGTGTTTTAACAAGACCGGTTTTCATATTTTTCAAAGTAAGAAAATACATTTGACCATTCTCATTTGGTCTTTTAATGGTTAAAAAACCACCATTACTTTTCCATTGTTTCAATTCCTGTCCATTAAGATTAAATATTGAAACTTGAAATAACCCCTGATTTAGGGGCAAACTTATCTGAAGCTCTGATCTTGCGGGATTGGGAAAAACCTGATATTCAAAATCTGCTTCTATATTTGTATTGGATTGAATACCGCAAATCAGATTGTGTAAAAAAATATGCGAATTCTCAATAATTGAATCTTTCCATATATTATTCCCACTAAAATAAGATACATGACCTGTGCTATTTGTCTTGACAATCATGTCTGAAGGAATGTTTAGTTGCCTCAATTTATTTTGAATACTTTGGCTACCTTCAAGATAAATAATATCCAGGGTTACTTGTCCAATGATAGGAACATTAAAATTAACCGCTGCAAAATCATTCCCAAATGGCACTGTTGGATCACCATCATCATGAGCACTAAAAACAGGGGGATCATTCACATCAATCCAATCTGTTCTGGCAATAGCTCCCGAAAAATTCAATACAGCCTGAACTGATGAGCTATACTGAAAATTATTACTTGAATTCCCTTCAAATCCTCCATTGTTGTTAATAATAGTTCTAAAATGAGAAGGGATATTATCAACACTATCCACCATGGCTGCGTGCATGGCAGTAATGGCACCGGAGGATACCCCACCCACTACGATAAAATCGGAATGCATCCGATAAGGATTATTTCCCATTGACCACTCTCTGATTTTACGCACCGCTGCTTTCATATCACCTGCCGCCTTTAAGGCAACATCAGCAAAGGCCAAAGAATCTGGCAAAGATAATCGATCATATGTTCTGTAATCAATTGCAACTGCAACAAAACCTCTTTGTGCAGATTTGTGACATAATTCTGCCAGCTGAGTTCTGTCACCAGTTACATAAGTACCGCCAAAGGCATAAACTATAACAGGTCTTCTACTTACTGTATCCCCTACTGGTTGATAAATATCCATAAAAAGCTCTTTATTCGAACCTCCCGGGGTGATACAATCTCCAAATTTAATTGCCTTGATGGTATCAACACTATTAAATACGATACTTCTGTATCTGGAGCCATCACAGGAATATTGGGAATTCAATTGTAAGCTAAAGCAAATGAAAACAAAATAACAAATAAGAGTCCTGCTCATACAACTAATTATTATTGAATAAATATAATCCCATTCCCTTACATTTTCAAGTATTTTTTTGAGTTAAAATCTGAATATGTTTTTCTAAAATTTGTATGGTAAAACTACCAGATCCTACAACCTCACCATCTAATTGGATGAAAGTATTGCTATTTGTTTTCACTTCTATAAAGCGCGAGGTAAATAAATTCACTTCCTTCAAACCTTCTAATTTTCCTTTGTATAATCGAGGTAAAAGTGAAAGCAACTTTAATTTTCCAATTTTTTTTACCAAGGTCACATCCAATAAACCATCATTGAAAACTGCTTTGGGGCAAGGTTTCATACCATTACCAAAAAATGGACAAATTCCTAAAATAAGACTAAAAGCCTCTGCAAAAAAAACCTCCTTCCCGTCGCTGTATACTTGTAATGACACATCCTTATATGAAAACAAGCCTTGCAAAAGGGAACTCAGGTAGGAAAATTTATTCTTTGATTTTTTTTGATTCACAATGTTACCCGTGTATGCATCAAATCCGGCTCCGGCCACATTGATGAAATATCTTTGACGAGAAGAACTTAGAATAGTAAGTAAGCCAACATCCTGCCTGATACATTCTGCTTTTAGCAAAAATTCAACAAAATGCTCTACCTTTTCCGGAATCTGATGTGCCCTACACCAATCATTCCCTGTACCGGAGGGGAATTGTGTCAGAGTAAGTTCAGAACAATCTACAAAAGTTTGAGATGCCAATCCGTTTATAACCTCATTGAGTGTACCATCTCCACCAAAAGCAATAAAATTTCTGTATCCTTGCTCTACCAATTTTTTACCTAGTAATGTGGCATGTCCCACTTCTTCTGTAAGATATTCCTTAAAATGAAAGCCTGCATGGTGAAGACAATTTCTAAAAACAGGCCATATTGCGATACTTTTTCCTCCACCCGCTTTAGGGTTTCGAATAATAGCCCATTCTCTTCTTAGATTGTTTTCCACGTAGTAAGACCTTCATGTGTGAAATCAAACGGATAGAAGAGGCCTCCCTCCGATACCAAAGCTTTGATTACGGTATACCTCGCAACACCAGGAGCATAAATCATCATGAATCCACCACCACCGGCTCCTGAAATTTTTCCTCCGGTTGCTCCCGATTTTTTTGCTTTTTCATACAACATATCTATATCAGTATTACTTATTCCTCCTGCCGTCTGTTTTTTATGCCGCCAACCATAATCAAGAATTTGACCAATTTCGTTTAGGTCTCCTTTCAATAGGGCTTCTTTCATCATTATGGCCTGTTCTTTCAAATGATGCGCTGCTTCTACGGCTTGCTCAGCTTTTTTTTCAAAATTTTCAGATTGTTTTTCGATAATCTGAGCCGACAGTCGGCTGGTGCCCGTGTAATATATTAATATATTGTTCTGTAATTCATGTAAATAATCAGATTTGATTCGCAGTGGATTTACAATGACTTTATCATTGGCTTCAAATTCCATAAAATTAAATCCTCCGAAGGTGGCAGCATATTGGTCTTGCTTTCCTCCTGCCATTTTCAAATCAATTCTTTCAATTTCATAGGCTAGATGAGCAATATCATACTCACCTAATGGCAAATTCAACCATTCTTTAAAGGCCCCTATGATAGCTACTGTAATAGTGGAAGAAGATCCCAAACCTGAACCCTTTGGAACATCAACGAAGGTTGTGAGTTTAAAAGAAAGCGGTTTTCCTACATAATCACGAACTATTCTATTGTAGACACCCTTCAAAATTTCTAATCTCCCATCTAAAGGAAGTTCTATTTGGGAATCAAGTACTTCTTCCTGACCCATATCAATAGAATGCAGTTCAATTTGTTGAGAATTTGTAGGTTCAATACTTACTCTGGCGTATAAATTTATGGTTGCATTGAGCACCTTTCCCCCATAGATATCAGAATAAGGACTCACATCTGTTCCTCCTCCGGCCAAACCAATACGCAAGGGAGCTTTTGACCTTATAATCATACTACAACTTTTTATAATATAAATTGATTTCAATTCTAAACTTGAAGATACAAAATGAGCGACTTAATTTTGGATTTATCTAAATATTAATTCATTTTCCTACTTTTACAGTTCAATTTTAATTACGAACCCACTAATCTTATGAAACTTCTTTTCTTTAGACGTCGATTCAAAGCTCTTTTTATGCAATTTAAAATGCATTACATTTTTGGCCCCTTCGAAAAGATTTTTCTAACTCTTGCCTATCTGTCAAAATTATCAAGATGGAGGAGTCAACTCAATAAAATTCCTTATGATGATTTTCCCTCCACACGAGTAATTCCTGAAAAAAGATATGGTTTGTATGATTATGTTCAAAAAAATAAAATTCAGGATCTAAGCATATGCTACCTTGAGTTTGGAGTTGCTGCTGCTGACTCTTTTCGCTGGTGGATACAAAATCACAGCCATGAAAATTCAAAATTTTATGGTTTTGATACGTTCACAGGATTACCAGAAGATTGGGGACCTTTCAAAAAAGGAACTTTTGCTCAAAGTGAAATCCCAAAAATTGATGACAAAAGAGCAACTTTTATTCAAGGCCTGTTTCAGCAAACTCTATTACCCTTTGTTAAAAAAACTGACCTATCGGGACCACTTGTCATTCATTTAGATGCTGACTTATATTCGGCTACACATTTTGTATTGTCACAATTATATCCACATTTAAAAAAGGGTGATATTATTATTTTTGATGAATTTAATGTGCCCTTATCTGAATTCAAGGCATTAGATGATTTTTGCATGTCCTTTTATCTTGAATATGAAGTTTTGGGTGCTGTCAATAATTATTTCCAAATGGCGATTCAGGTAAAATGACATTATTCCTTCTATTCTTCATTTTTAGCATAGGTTTTCTTATTTGTCTGCTGGGTTTACATTTTTTATTATCTACAAGAAGAATATTTTTTGGAGTGCATCTGCTTTCATTTGCCAGCTTTAATCTCATCTTCTTGCTGATTGTATCGGGTCTCATCATTTTCCACAAATTGGATTATTTTTATCAGTCTTTGCAAGCCAGATCACCCTTAGTTTTTTATGAAGCCCTATTGGGAAAACCTTTACCAAATCAAATTAAAATTAAATATTTCAAAGACGCCTTTATCCCCATAATTGATGCTGAAATAATACTTAAAGCCCAGATTTCAACCTTGGAATGGGAAAGAATCTACCATCAAAAAAATAAAAAATGGCTTTATGCTCCCAGTCATTTATTCAGATCTGCAGATACCGTCGAAACAGATCTTTTTCAGGGTGATAGCCTTTTCCATTACAGACAAACAGAATCCTATATCACAGGAAATTATTTTTATTACCAACCACAAAACGATTTATTGTTGTTGCGTCATGTAATCAACTAAATCAGTTTCTTTAAAATCTCGAGATAATTTTATCTCTCATGTAATTTTTTAATTAATTCTTAGATTTCTCACATCATAAATTTTATTATCTATTGAAATCTTTATACTTTTAGTTGTAACCTCTTAACTTACTGACCTAACTATTATGATGAAAAATCACATTTGTAAAAAATGGCCGTTCCTGGCATTCACTGTTTTCTTTTTTTTCCTATCTTCTGTAGGCATCTTACAAGGACAACCTCAACTATTTTCCGACGACTTCAGCACCAATAACAATGTCAATTACGTTACTTCAGGTGTTTTGGGTAGTTCCTCTTGGACCGCCTATCGCTCTGCAGTTGACTGGGGTGTGAGAATCAATACGATTCCTGCTCAACTTGAAATCAGCAATGACATTAGCGCATCTGCAAATCAAATAGGTTGGGCTTATGCCAATGCAAGTTTTAGTGCAAGTTGTTTTAGCAATACGCTTTCATCCAATCTGGGCCAGGTTATTTGGACATTCAACATGAGGCAATCCGACCTTAATCCAGAAGGATTTAGCTCTGGTGACAATGGTTTAGCATTTATTTTGGCAGGTTCCAATGTTAATGTGAATAATACAGGAAATGGTTACGCCGTTGTATTGGGTCAATCTGGCACTACAGATGCTATCAGGCTGGTAAGTTATACAAATGGACTTTCAGGCACACTTAACAATTTAATTATTTCAAATACAGCAGGTGTTACTGATATCTCTTCGGAATATATCAGTGTAAAAGTTGTATATACACCAGCTACAAATCTTTGGGAATTGTTCCTCAGAAACGATGGCGCATCTTTTGTAAACCCAAACACAGGTTTGTTGACCTCTCAAGGTACCGTTGTTAACAACACGTATACCTCTGTTTCTCTTGGTCAAACGGGTGCCTATTATCAAGGTGGAACAATTGCCCAAAATGCTTTTTTTGACAATGTTGGAGTACAGGTGCTCCTCAGTGTACCAACAAGTTCAGGAACAACCATAAACTGTGGTCAAACTGCAACGCTCAGTGCTTCTGGAAGCCCCCTATCCTACGCTTGGTATGGCTGGCGGCTCACGAGCAGGCCAAGGGCAATACTGAAATCCAGACCCGTATCAACGATCAGTCACGCTGGTTGGCACTGGCCACCTACAAACTCCTGCACGAGGGCAAGATCGTTTTTTCGGTGTTCATCTCAGACATCACCGAACGCAAAAACAACGAAGAAGAAATTCGCCAACTCAACGAGAATCTCGAACAGCGCGTGCAGGAGCGCACCCGCGATCTCGAGGAGCGGAGTTCGCAGATCAAGCAAGTGGTTCTGTCCTCCGCACATGAACTGCAAGCGGTCAACGATACCTACCAGGTAATGAAAGAACGCCAGATGCAGATCATGGAAGGCATCGAGCACAAACTGATCGGCAACGTGAATGGGCTCAGCGATGAGCAAAGCGAGCAGGTTCGCAACATCATGCAGGAAGAGTTCATCAACTGTATGAACCTGTACTCGGAAGACCAGATCACCGACCAGAAATTCCTCCTGACAATGCTGTCACTCAAGGAAATCTTCGAGAACACCACACCCGAGGCCCAGAACCTGCGGCCGGGCCAGCTGGGCGGTGTAAAGCAAAGCGAAGTCGACGACCTCCTGGGCTCACTGGGCCTCTGATCCACGGGCGGTGTTTGCCGCCCTGCATCCATCCCCCGCTCACCCGACTTCCGATCGAAGATATCGTCTCTCAGGCGTACGCAGTGGGACACTGGCGCAACTCTCGCCAAACAGCCATAATCCCGCCTCTTCCCCTTGTCGGACGTGAAGTTACAGACGCCCCATGAAAGCCCTCATCGAATCCCTGCTGTCCGCCGCCGTCACCCAACTGCAAGCCGCTGGGCAATTACCCGAAGGTCTGTCCCCCCGTATCCAGGTCGATCGTACCAAGGACAAACAGCACGGCGACTATGCGACCAATCTGGCCATGATGCTGGCCAAACCGGCAGGAAAGCCCCCCCGTGACGTGGCGAGCCTCCTGATAGGTGCCTTGCCGGCCAACCCGGCCGTCATCAAGGTCGAGATCGCCGGGCCGGGCTTCATGAACTTCACACTTGACCCCGCTGGCCAGACCGGTGTCATCGGAACGGTTCTGGCCCAGGCAGAGCGCTTCGGCAGAAGCCAGGCAGGTGCGGGCAAGCGTATCCAGGTAGAGTATGTGTCAGCCAACCCTACCGGCCCCTTGCATGTCGGGCATGGCCGTGGGGCTGCCTACGGCGCGACCGTGGCCAATCTTCTTGAAGCCGCTGGCTTTTCGGTGCACCGCGAATATTACGTCAACGACGCCGGCCGGCAGATGAACATCCTCGGTACCAGCGTATGGCT
>CAZNNX010000019.1:0-28526 GCA_964574485.1 uncultured Saprospiraceae bacterium
GATACTTCTCAACTACAAAATCCTGTTCATCAGTATTTGCAGAGTGGAACCTATGTAGTTCGGTTCATAGTTGGTAACCAGGTTGGATTTGACACCCTGTTTCAAAATATTGTCATCAATTTACCCCCAAGCCCGCAGGTTGCCAATGTGAATGTATGCCAGGGTCAGCCGACCACCTTAAGCGCAACCGCAACAGGTACAATAGAATGGTTTGATAGTACAGGTACCCAATTATTAGGTACGGGTAGCAGTTTCACTACCCCTCCTTTATTTAACAATGCAACCTACCGCGTACAGAATTCAATCAGTTCGGTTTCACAATATGTTGGTCCGGTCAATACTTCCATCGGAACCAATGCCAATCATAATCAGGCAACAGTTTTTACGCTTAATTTTACAGCATTGCAAGCCTTTACGCTTAAATCAGTTTGGGTAAATGCCAGTACAGTGGGTAACAGAACAATAAATATTTACAATGGTCCCAATGGGACGGGTACAGTGGTCTCTACCGTGGTGGTGAACATAACAGCAACTGGAGCACAAAGGATTAATTTGAATCTGAGTATACCAAGTGCCGGTACATACAGTATCGGAGGTGTTAATATGAATATGTTTAGAAACAATGCCGGTGTTGTTTATCCCTACACCCTTGCACAGGTGACGAGCATAACAGGTTCCTCCGCTGGTGCTGGATTTTATTATTATTTTTATAATTGGGAAGTGCAAACTGCAGCTTGTAAAAGTGCCAAACAACCTGTAACTGTTACGGTTAAAGCTATACAAAATCAAATTACCACACAGAATGTTGTTTGTAGTCAAAATGGTCAGGCGCAGGTGAGTTCTCAAGGATCTATAGCACCATATCAGTATATTTGGTCTCAGGGTAACACAAATGCAGTTGTAACAGCTTTGACTACCGGGGTTTATACTGTAACTACCACAGATGCTATCGGATGTGTTAATATAGATACGGTCAGTATAACAGATCAGTCTGTAGTTTTACAATGGCAGGCTCAAATTTTGAATGATCTTTGTAATCAAAATAGTGGGAGCATAGAAATTCAGGTAAATAATGGAGTAGCGCCATATAATTATACCTGGTCCAATTCAGTACAGAGCTCTCTTAATGGTACCCTCACTGCAGGAAACTATCAAGTAACGATAACTGATTCAAATGGTTGTTTGGGTGTTGACAGTTTTAACATTTTAGCTGTTCCAGGCCCATCCATTTTTATGCAAACCAATGCACTAAGTTGTTTTAACAGTAGTGACGGTGCTATTCTTCCCGTCATAAGCGGTGCAAATGGAAGCCTATCTTATTTATGGTCTACGGGTGAAAGCAGCTCAAGTATTCAACAGCTTGGCTCTGGATCTTACAGCCTTACTGTAACGGATAGTTTGGGATGTACAGCAAACAGTTCTGCAATTATTTCTGCGCCAGGAATTTTAATTGATTCCAGTTTTATTATTCAAGAGACTGTGGCAGGTGCCGCAGATGGAGTAATTGAAACTTATATGTCTGGTGGAGCAGCTCCTTATACCTATCTTTGGTCAAATGGAGCTAGTACATCAATGATACAGCAATTGACGGCTGGTTTTTATACGGTTACAGTTACTGATGCTAATGGTTGTACAGCTTCCTTTACCTATGAAATATTGAGCCTCCCTACTTCTGTTGTAATGGAAAGTCCAGGTAAATTCATTCATTACCCCAATCCGGCTGAAACCTTCATCTATTTATATCTTGAGGGAAATTCTGCTGTATATTCTGTTCGTATTTTCAATGTACTGGGTAATTGCCTGCTATCTGGAGAAATGCATGAGCCGACCCTGATGATTCCTGTACAGGAATGGGCCTCAGGTCATTATTTTATACAAATTAAGGGCGCTAACATGAGCGAGACATTGATATTTGAGAAAAAATAAAATTAATACCCATTAGGAGGATGAATAAGAGTAAATTAAATGATGGTTTAGAACTATACTGTTTGAGAAAGACGGAGGCTTTGGTATTAGATTCTCATGTCGATGGTTATTTTCAGCATGGAATTCAGATTAAAAATGGCGATGTTATTTTTGATGTGGGTGCTAATATTGGAATATTTGGATTACGCGTATGCCATCGATTTCCCCAGGCACAGGTTTTTGCATTTGAGCCCATTCCTGATATTTTTAAAGTATTGAAAAAAAATGCTGAAATGCATGGACAGGGTCGTTTTCATTGTTTTGAAGTAGGAATTTCAGAGGAAGAAGGATCGGCAGAATTTACATATTTTCCAAATAGTCCAGCCTTATCTACCTCACATCAGGATATGTGGGAGAAAGATCCAGACATGTGGCTCAAAGCAGTAAAGGGAAGTTTGGAAGAGGCTCCAAAAGGCTACAGATGGGTTCGGTTTTTGCCTGATTTTATGATACGCTGGATTGCTAATTTTTTAGTGAGTGGGTCCAAAAAATTTAAATGCACATTAGTTCCCTTGTCTCAAATTATAGAATCCCATCAGGTGAATCAAATAGATTTACTCAAAATTGATTGTGAAGGAGCGGAACTTTTTGCTTTAAAGAGCATTCACCCAAACTTCTGGCCACAGATCAAGCAAGTGGTAGTTGAAGTTCATGATCAGGATGGAAGACTCGAAACAATAAAAAATATGTTGGAAGGGTACGGATTTAGTAAAATTACTATTGATAAGGAAAAAGCTTTAGAAGAGACTGCTCTGTATAATTTGTATGCAGTAAAATAAAATGCCCCCAAAGAGTGTTTAACTTTTGGGGGCAAATTCAATTTTATAAAAATTATTTGCTGGCAGAGGTTCTAACAACCTCTTCATATTCAATATGCTCAGGAATTGCTATGTTGTAGCTAACCTTTTCGTAAATTTCTTCACCTTTGATGTTAATAGTGCTTTTTAACTTTTTAGGACTGATACGCATGGTTGCTGTTTCGCTATCCAATTGCTGTTCAACGTCATAACGACCATTTGCAATCATTTGGTTAAGCAGAGATTCGCTAGAAAAACCAAACGCGATGGTCATTTCAACAATAATTCTATTTCCTTTTGTTCTGGAAATTTTTGTTTCTGAACCGTTTAAATCTAAAACTAATTTCTTGACTCCCAATGCATTAATGGTAGCATCAGTCAATCCTTGAATTTGGGTATGTGCTATCTGATTCAGGCTAAACGCCAAAATAAATAATAAAAATGATCTCATGGTTTGCGTGTTTTGTACTCGAAACAAAGATAATAATTATAAAGAATATAATAGATCAAAGACAAAAAAATAAATGCAATTGTTTCAAAAAATGAATATATTTTAAAAAAGAAACAATTTGTTTTATTTGTCATCAGGCAGTCTTAGGTCTAAAATGCCAAATTGAAATTTATTGAAAAACTCTGATTGAAAACTCAGCAGAACTTTGTTTTCGCTCAATTGAAAAGACTGCAATGGACAGAGTATTGTTTCCTTATTCTGGTATTCGAATAGGGATGTAAGCCTCGCTTTTCCTTCCTTTCCTATCGTTAACAGACATGCTTTTCCTCCCTCCTTATATAAGCCCTGATTAAAAAGAATATGTGTGTAGTTGGAACTGTTTATCACATAATGAGATAAAAAGGGTTGTAAGGAGTACTTAAAGCTATTGTATTTATAGTGTGGGTAAGCCCATTTTAGATTTCCATTGGGTAAAATGGAGAGGATGTATATGCTATGGCTTTTTAAGAAATGAGTACTGTAGGGTTGTCTTTCAAAACTTAATATGATTTCACCTTGCTCATTTATTTTAAAATGAATCAATTTCAAATGGTCTGCTTCTTTTGTTTTCTTTGAGCAAAGAATTTCAAGGTCCGCCTTTGCAAAAGGAACGATTTTTCTTTCTAATACTTTTGATTTATCTGCAGCTATTTTTATAAAGTAATAACCTTTTTGCTGGTGGTATTTTTCTTCAGAAAAACAACCCAACCAAAGGAGATTATTGTTTTTATCGAATTGAATATCAGATTGATTGAAAAAAAATTCTCCCAATTGAGGTGTAAATTTTAAAATTTGATTTTTTTCTGATCCTATAAAAAAAAGGGTAGGATCGCAGCTGAGCTCCTTAAGTTGATAAGAACGAATTGTTCTGAATTGATCCGTTAGAATGGCAACTTCACCTGAATTATTCACTCTAACTTTTTGAACAGCAATCATTCTCTTACCAGCAGTATGAGTTGTCAGATCTACTTTTCGGGACCATAACAGATGAAAATGTTTATCATAAACTCTCAACCTAATTTCCTCCGTTAGTCCCTCCACACCTTCAACATCTCCTTCCTCTTCATAGTCAAAAACTACAATTTTAGAATGATCTTCAGAAATGCTCAAATTTCCTTTATACAGGGGGGCTTTTAGTGTAAAAGGGGCAATTAGTGCAAAGCTATCAGAATTACAACTCATCAGATGGGTGTCAATCCGATTCAACCATAGTGAAACCTGCTCATATTGTTCAAGTGTCTTGTTTTCTTTAAACTGACTGTAAATAAAAAATAAGTTGTCATTGATATTCAGGGCACCTGCATAATTTCTGATTTGCTCACAACCCATGTTTTTACTTTTCAGTGTAAGATCTTCATTCAGGAGAATGATTTCGTTTCTTTTCATGTCATCTGAAAAACGTAAAATAGCAAAGCTTTCATTTTTTTTCGATAGAAGGCTATATGTTTTGAAGCGATTTTTGTTTTCAAAAATGCTGGATTCTCGCAAAAGAGATTGACTATTACCCGTTTGGTGGTTGAAAAAAATAAACCAGAATAATAATAGAAAAGGCATGGGCTTCAATTATCGGTTAAAATCTTAGTTTTATCTGAAAACCAAGCTGTAGCGACTTTGTTTTCACAAATATTTAAAATATTGAAAAGGAATTATTGTAATTTTGAAATTACAATTTAATTCACAATGAATATAGCTGAAAGTATTCTTTTTGCACTCCAATCTATTAAAGCGAACCTGATACGTACGATTCTTACCTTTTTAATTATTTCATTTGGTATTATGGCTTTGGTAGGAATTTTAACCTCAATTGACAGCATAAAAGCATCATTGTCAACAAATTTTGCCAGTGTTGGTGCCAATACTTTTAATATAATTCGAAAGGGAACAGGGGTTCAGGGTGGCAGACGTGGTCAAAAATCAGATGCAGGGAAAGGTATAACTTTTAAGCAGGCCGTTTCTTTTAAAGAAGGTTTTGATTTTCCCTCAAAAGTTTCCGTTTCAGCTTTAGGAACAACTGCAGGTATTGTACAATACAAAAAAAATGAGACGAACCCCAATACAGCTATTTATGGTATAGATGAGAATTATTTTTCTGTTGCCGGGTATAGTTTGTCCAATGGAAGAAATGTTTCAGTTTCTGAAACTTATAATGGGGGTCAGGTAGCGATTTTAGGTACAGCCATTATCGATAAATTATTTCCGAACACACCCAAGAATCAGATCTTGGGTAAAATTATTTCCATTCGGAATATTAGCTTCCTGATTGTAGGGATCTTAGATTCGAAGGGTTCCAGTATGAGTTTTTCCGGAGATCGGATGGTGTTTATCCCCCTTCAGACCTTACGTAAATTTTTTGGTTCACAAACAAACTCCTATAATTTATCGGTTTCAATTCCAGATGCCCGTATGATGGATTTGGCCATTAACGAAGCAGAGGGATTGATGAGAAATATCAGGAGAATAGGAATTAAGGAGAGTGCCGATTTTGAAATAGAAAAAAGCGACAATCTGATAGAAATATTGGATGAGAATACTTCAACTATTCAAATTTCAGCTGTATTTATAGGTCTGATAACTTTGTTAGGGGCTGCCATTGGATTGATGAATATTATGTTGGTATCGGTAACCGAGCGTACCAGAGAAATTGGTATCAGCAAATCTCTAGGGGCAACGCAAAAAAGTATTTTGACTCAGTTTTTAATAGAAGCTGTTGTCATCTGCCAGATTGGTGGAATTTTAGGTGTTTTTTTGGGCATTTTAATGGGGAATGTAGTGAGTCTTGCCATGGGTGGAGCTTTTATTATACCTTGGTTGTGGATATTCTTAGGTCTGTTTCTCTGTTTTATCGTAGGTCTGGTTTCAGGAATTTATCCGGCTATGAAAGCAGCTGCCTTAGATCCCATAGAAGCGTTA
This sequence comes from uncultured Saprospiraceae bacterium, assembly GCA_964574485.1. Lineage (GTDB taxonomy): Bacteria > Bacteroidota > Bacteroidia > Chitinophagales > Saprospiraceae > Saprospira. The sequence goes on from CAZNNX010000019.1 coordinate 6,163, forward strand.
AGACATGAATAATAACAACAGAATATTCTAATTTTTTCTAATTTTACATGAATATTCCAAAGTTGTATTAACCTAAGATGGTAAAAATTAAAAAAGGTGAAACTTATGAAATCAAAGATCACCAACTCTATTTTTCACGGTTTTCAGTTTTGTTCCGCTTGTTTCGGGAAAATAAAGTAAGCGCCACAAAGAGGTGGATGCAATGTAAAATAATATTTTTCGCTTCCCTTACTCAGATTTTTATACTGCTCCAAAGAGTTTTTTATAAAAATAAAATAAGCTCTGTAGACCTTTCTCAACAACCCCCTATTTTTATTTTAGGCCATTGGAGAAGTGGGACAACCCATTTACATTATTTGATGACAAAGGATAAAAGAATGGGATTTGCTTCAAATTACAATGTTTTTCTGATTAATATCTGTCTCCTGGGGAAAGGATGGTTGGATCGAATCCTGGCTCCTTTTTTACCCGATAAAAGGCCTATGGATAACGTGAGACAGACCTTATATGATCCTGCTGAAGAAGATCAGGCGGTAGCAAATATAAGCACAGCCACAGGGATTAATGTGTTCTTTTTTCCAAAAAACAGGACTTATTTTGAAAAGTATACCTTGATGAAAGGGCTTAGTGTGAAGGAAAAAAGACATTGGCAGAGAGCCTATCAGTATGCCCTGCAATTGATTTCCTACTCTTCAGAACAAAAAAGATTGGTACTCAAATGCCCTACCAATACTGCCAGACCAACTGAGTTAAAAGAATTGTTTCCCGGATCCAAATTTGTATTTATTCATAGAAATCCCTTCGAAGTTTACCGATCTACTAGAAAACTATATAAACATAGCACTGAATCTCAGTATTTACAGGATGTTACAGAGGAAGAAATAGAGGATTGTATTTTTACCAATTATACCGAGTTAATGCAGAGCTATCTGGAGAAAAGAGGACAATTAAAAAGTAATGACCTGATAGAAATCAGTTATGATCAATTATCGAAAAATCCGATGGAGACCATGAGGCTCATTTATGATCAACTGGAATTAGGTAATTGGGAAGACGCGTCGACACATATCATGAATTATTTGCAAACTGTAGATGATTATGAAAAGAATCATTTCAAACCCTTACCAGATCGAATTGTAGCCAGAATTCAAGAAGAATGGGCTTTTAGCTTTGAAATTTGGGGATATTCAACCATACATGGACCAGAAATCTAAACTTTTTCTTTTTTGCTTTTTTAGCTTGTCCGTGCATGTTTTGCAAGGTCAAACCTATGATTTTGGCGCTTACCATAAATTGGAGTCACAAACTATGTGGACACTTACTTCTTGGGCATCTGCAAATATAGTATTGGGTACTACAGCTTATGCGCTGAGTCAAAAACCTCAGGATCGTTATTTTCATGAGATGAATGTGTTTTGGAATACAGTAAATTTAGGTTTAGGAATTGCAGCAATTGCGGTACAAAAAAAGAAAAGAAAAGAATACCTTACTTTTGAAGAAGCCATACAACGACAAAAAAAAGTTGAGAATATTTTTTTAATCAATACAGGCTTAGATGTTATTTATATGGGAGTGGGAATAACAATGAAAGTATGGGGGCAAGATGCACAAAAAGATCGATGGCAGGGTTATGGCGATGCTTTGCTTTTGCAAGGTGGATTTCTCTTCGTCTTTGACGGAATTAGTTATTTTCTACACAGATATCAAAGACTAAGTCAGAAAAAACAGAGCCTGAATCTGGGCTTGGGACAATCAGGAATTGGTTTTATCTACCATTTTCATTAAGAATATTGTGATCCCTTATCCAATTCAATCTGCTTTAGAAGAGATTTGATTTCCTGTTCTTTTTGAATGGGATAGATTAGAAGTACGTCTTTTTCATCAACAACCAGATAATTTTCCAAACCATCTATAATTGTAAGTTTTTCCGGATTTATCTGGCGAACCAGATTCCCTTTAGACGCTGTCATTTGACAAAGGTCTGGGTTTGTTGATAAAAGACCGTTCTGATCTACATCTTTATTCATGACCTCATGCAGTGCTGCCCAGGTTCCAATATCAGACCAGCCAATATTAGCAGGCATGGTCAAAATATCATCAGACTTTTCCATGATTGCATAATCGACTGAAATAGAGGGTAAGTTGTGGTAGTTTGAACGAATCAATTGAATGGTTTCTGCTGCGTTGAAATCTGTTTTGATTTGATCAAAAAAGTAGGAGATTTCAGGACAATACCTGTTAAAATTTTGAATAATAGATTGTGCAGACCAGATAAAGATACCTGCATTCCACAGATAGGACCCATCAGCTAAAAATGCAACAGCTTTTTCCCAATTTGGTTTTTCTGTAAAGCTGCGAACATTATGGAAGGCACCATCAACAGGATTTTTATCAAAATGGATATAACCATAACCTGTGTTTGGGTGTGTAGGTTCAATACCCAGTGTGATTAGTTTGCTGGAGCTTGCAACGTAGGCCAAACAGGTTTTTATCTGTTCGGTAAATATTTCTTCTTTCAGAATAAGATGATCTGAGGGGGCAACTACAAATTGGGCCTTAGGGTTTTCTCTGTAAATTTTGTAGGCTGCATAGGCAATACATGGAGCTGTATTTTGTCTTTGCGGTTCTAATAAAATATGATTTGGATCCATTTCAGGAATTTCATTTCGCACTAATTCTGCATAATCTTCATGAGTGACTATCAGTATTTGATTGGCAGGAGCAATCGTTAAAAATCTTTCATAGGTTTGTCTTAATAAAGACTTGCCATTTCCTAAAATATCAAGAAATTGTTTGGGTTTTGCCGTTCTACTGGCAGGCCAGAATCTACTTCCAATGCCCCCTGCCATAATGACTACATAGTTGTTTTCCATATCTTTTTTTTACAGATCTGTAGAATTTGAATCTGATGTTTTGCTTATTAAAAGTTCTAATTTAACTAAACTGTTCTTAACTACATTTTCAAAATGAGCCCTAAGGAAGAAAGCTTGAAAACGCTCGATAGGATTCCATTTTTTGGATTCGTCCCAAACCATTCTCCAGGCTACCTGTGTATATTCAGGCGAGGCCGGATCTAAAACTATAGTGCTGCGAATTTTAAATTTTTGATCTTCAATGATCAATTTTAATTCTATTTTTTGCTGATTTACCATTTGTTTGATCAACATCTCACCTTTCATTTCGGCACTTTGCCATTTTAATCCAGCTCCAGGCCCCATTTTTTTTCCTAATAATTCATAGGTAACATCTTCTTCTTCAAACAAATGAAACCATTGTAACCAAAGATGGGGATAATGAAAATAGGGAAATATTTGATCGGGCGTATTTTCTATTAATACAGCATCTTCAATCATCCACTGGGCTGGGAGGAAGAATCCCATTGTTAGTAAAAGTACCAACAATGCGACTAAGACCAGAAGAATGATATAGATTACTGGCATTCATTTTAAATTTTGTGAAAGGCAAGGCCTGAATGAAACTAAGATACTTTTGTAGGAGTTGTAATAGGAGTTACTGCTCTATCTAGTATATCGTTTAATTCTTTCACATGTAATTTTTTATATCCGGTAGCAGGAGAAGCGCTTGATTTTCTTGCTACCAATTGGATGTCAAAATTTCTGTAAAAAGCTAGAATATATTGCCAAGCGCCCATATTGGAGGGTTCTTCCTGAACCCAAAGGAATTTGGCTTTTTTATATTTTTTAATTAGCTCATCTACCTGTGTTTTGGGGAAGGGATATATTTGCTCTAAACGAATTATGGCAACCTCATCTGATTTAGTTTCTTCTTTTCTGGAGAGTAAATCGTAGTATACCTTGCCTGAGCATAAGATTACTTTTTTAATTTGATCTGCCTCTTTTCCTTTTAACGGGGCGTCAATAACTTCCTGGAAACCTCCTTGGGTAAAATCTTTGAAATTTGAAATGCAAGAGGGGTGTCTGAGCAAGCTTTTAGGGCTCATCACAATCAGTGGTTTTCTGAAAGGGCGTGCCAGTTGTCTTCTCATTAAATGAAAGAAATTAGCAGGTGTGGTAACATTGGCTACGGTCAGATTAAATTCAGCACAAGATTGTAAAAATCTTTCCAACCTGGCGCTTGAATGTTCTGGACCTTGACCCTCATATCCGTGGGGTAATAACATGACAAGTCCACTCATTCTACCCCATTTACTTTCAGAGGAGCTTATAAATTGATCAATAATCGTTTGAGCCCCATTTACAAAATCACCAAATTGGGCTTCCCAAATTACTAAACTGTCAGGGGTTGCAATGGAATAACCATATTCGAAACCCAGAACGGCAAATTCTGAAAGTAAAGAGTTGAAAATTCGGAAGCTACCTTGTTTATCGCCAATATGATTTAATCGATTGTATTGTTGGTTGGTCTCTGCATCGTATAGCACAGCATTTCTGTGTGAGAAAGTTCCTCTTTTTACATCTTGTCCGCTCATTCTTACATCTTTTCCCTCTATTAGTAAAGATCCGTAAGCTAAATGCTCGGCCATTGACCAATCGCAGGTTTCATTCTGGATGAATTCATCTGTCCTGCTTAAGATTCTTTTAAATTTAGGAAGTAAATGGAAATCTGATGGTATATTTTGAAGTTTAGAAAGTATATTTTTCACCTGATCCAAAGAAATGGAGGTATCTGGCGATTTTTCATAATCTTCAGTAGAAGTAACTTTTTTCATTTTTTCCCAAGCCAGCTCAGGTTCCTGAAATTTGTAAGGTAATGGTTTTTGTTTTACCAAATCAAATCTTTCTTGTAGGAAACTGTCAAATTCCTTGTCAAGGGCAGCCGCTAAATTTGCCTCTATTTCACCTCTTTGGATCAATTGTTGAACATAAATGGCGCGTGGATCCTTGTGATCCTTTATTTTCTTGTAAAGTTGAGGCTGGGTAAATTGAGGATCGTCGCCTTCATTATGACCGTGTTTGCGATAGCATACCATATCGATAAAAATGTCACTGTTAAACTCTTGTCTGTATCGAGCCGCCAATTGACATGCAAAAACAACAGCCTCGGGATCATCGCCATTTACATGAAAAACAGGAGCCTGTATCACTGAAGCAACACCTGTTGCATAGGTTGATGTTCTTGCGTCTTCAAAGTCTGTGGTAAAACCTATTTGATTATTAATTACAAAATGAATGGTTCCGCCTGTGTAATAACCTTCCAGCTGACTCATTTGAGCTACCTCATACATGATACCCTGACCTGCTGCAGCAGCATCACCATGTATCAAAATGGGCATGATTTCATCGTAATTGCTATTGTACAACAAATCTGCTTTTGCTCTTGCAAATCCCTCTACAACCGGGTTTACAGCTTCCAGATGTGAAGGGTTGGGTACAAGTTTTAAATAAACAGACTGACCTGCAGGCGTTTTCATTTCAGAAGAGTACCCCAAGTGATATTTAACGTCGCCATCCCCAAAGGTTTGTTCAGGCATTACATCCTGAAACTCATTAAAAATATGCTCATAGGTTTTGCCCATGATGTTAGCCAAAACATTTAATCTGCCCCGATGTGCCATTCCAATCACAACTTCCTTGACTCCTAAGGTTGCACCCGTGCAAATGATAGCGTCAAGACCCGCGATGGTTGATTCACCACCTTCCAGGCCAAATCTTTTCTGAGCGACATATTTCTTGGCCAGAAAATTTTCAAAGCCGACAGCGCCATTTAATTTCTCAAGAATTCTCTTTTTTTGATCAATGGATAATCCAAAAGAGTTTTGTAGGGTAAAACTTTCTATTTGGGATTTTAGCCAGGTTCTTTTTTCTAAATTTTCAAGATGAGCATATTCAAAACCAATCTTAGCGGCGTATATTTTTTTTAGTTTTGCAATGATTTCTTTCAGACTCGCCTGGTTCATTCCAATTTCTGCCCCAGCCATAAATTTTGTCTCTAAATCGGCTTCATTCAGACCAAAATCTTGTAAATCTAAATGTGGAAATCTGTTTTTTCTTTGTCTGACCGGATTTGTATCTGAAATCAAATGACCGCGTTGTCTGTATTGAGAGATCAGTTGAAGTACTGAAAATTCCTTAAATAAATGACTGGTATCAACACTACTTTCTGGAGTTTGAGCCTCTAAACCTTTTTGACTTAAAGCAAAATTAAACCCTTGAAAAAACTCAGCCCAACCCGCAGGAACTTCAGCAGGATTCTCCTGATACTTTTTGTACATAGCATCTATGTAACCCGGATGCGCATTGTGAATGTATGAATAGCTCATGTGTATTTTTGAATTCATTTGATATTAAACAAAGGTACAAATTTAATAAATCTAATAAAACTAGTTTGTATAAATAAAAAAAGCACCCGAAGGTGCCTGATATGCTGTATGTTGGAATTATAAGTAGCTATCTAAAGAATTTCCATAACGATCGTGAATTAAATTTTTCAATTCTTTTCTGGCAAAAAATATTCTACTTTTTACAGTTCCCAGAGGCAAATCCAATTGTTCGGAAATCTCCTGGTATTTATAACCATAATAATGCATAATAAAAGGTACTCTGATGCTGTCGTCGAGGTTGTCAACCATTCCATTCAATTCCTGCATGAGGATAGTGGATTCTGCTGCATTGTGAACCTGCTGACTTTCCATGCCAGTATTTAAGTAGTACTGGTTGTCTGTTGCGTCAAAAATGGTATTTGATTTTGCTTTCTTTCTGTAATTATTGATAAAAATATTTCTCATAATGGTAAACATCCAAGCCTTGAGGTTGGTACCATGTCTGAATTTATCCTGATTGGTTAATGCTCTGTATGCCGTTTCTTGGTACAAGTCTTTAGAATCATCAAAATTTTTGGTCAACTTGTACGCAAAAGCCTGTAGCATGCCAGACATTTGGTTGATTTCATAACTAAATTCGGCTGTTGACATATTTATATATTTTGTTAATGATTAATGATACAAATCTAATTAAACATTAAACAAAAAAGAAACTTTGTCTAACTATTTATATTAAAACATTAAACAAAAAAATAAAAATAAAATGCCAAAAATTATTTAAAGTATTGATTTTTAATTAATTAAATGAATAATTGCTTGTATTTAGTTATTATGATTGAAGAAATTAAATATTTGTTAAGTCTAATTTTCTTCAAAGACTTTCTGTTTTTCTGATTTTTTGAAACGGAAAATTAGTTTTTTAGGCTTTTTATCTTCTATTCCTTTCACAATCGCAATCATTTTTTGGGGAGTTAAAATCCTGTACTTTATTTGTTGAGGAAAGTCATGCAGTGGATCTTCGAAAATAATGCTGTTCTTATGTATACAAGTTGCTTGAAATTGATGGGATAAAGATTTTCCTTCTACAAAAAAATTTACGACGTATGCCGGATTTTTACATTGGGTACAGATATGCATATTTTCTTCAAATTCAATCTGGTTCATGGCATTTCTTTCAATTGATTTTCCCCAAAGCGTATCTGATCTCATTCGCCAAGTCTCTGAAAAACTGTGATCCGCTATTTGAGCGATCCAGTTTCCCTCCATTTTATGCCATATTTCCTGACTAAATAAATGCTGCACTCCCAAAAGACAAATGGTAATCAGCGAGAAATTGATAAAATGTAAGCGGTAAGAATTGTGCATCAGATGAAACATATCTAAAAATTAAATGAACGTTAAATCAAAATAGGAAAAATTAATTATTTTTGTAGGGTTATCTTGCTTTTGTCACATCAAATAAATGTAATGATTGCATTAATTATCTCATGCCTGATCAGGCAAAGTTCAACAAAATGATAAATTTTATTCGAGACATCGTTTTCAAAAATGTTCATGGTAATAATTTGATTTATAATATTTGCTGGGAGGACCCAAGATGCGACAGAGAGGTCATGCAAATTAATAAGGATAGTAAAATTGTAATGATTTCAAGTGCAGGATGTAATGCGCTTGATTATCTCCTAGATAACCCTGAACATGTACATTGTATTGATTTGAATTACAGACAAAATGCATTGGTTGAATTGAAAAAGGCTTTAATTCAGACGAATTATGAAGAGTTATATCGTTTTTTTGGTGAAGGACAGTATGCTAAAGCTGAGCTTGTGTTTCAAGATCAGTTGAAAGAAAAGTTACCTGCCTATGCCAGAGAATTCTGGGAAAAGAAGATTAGCTATTTTGTAGGTAATGGCGCCAAGAAGAGTTTTTATTATCGTGGAACATCGGGAACTTTAGCCTGGTTGTTTATGGGTTATTTGAAAACAAGAAAAAAATTACATGAAAAAGTAATGCGTTTGATGAACAGTAGTAATCTGGAAGAACAGACCTACTGGTACAATCAAATTGAGCCCAAACTTTTCAATAAAGCTGTAAAATGGACAATCAGCCGACATTTTGCTTTGGCATTAGCAGGGGTGCCCAGAGCACAACGAAAGCTTATTTCAGAGGAATATCCGGGTGGTGTGCCAGGATTTATGGTAGATTGTGTGCGTCATGTATTCACCAAAATAGAAATCAAGGATAATTATTTTTGGAAAGTTTATGTTGAGGGAAAGTATAGCAAAGAATGTTGCCCTAACTATCTCATAGAAGAAAATTATGATTTATTGAAATCGAGAGTCGATCGATTGACAACCCATACAACGTCACTATCTGCATTTTTAAAGGATCATCCTGGAGCCTATTCAAACTATGTTTTGCTTGATCACCAAGATTGGTTGGCGGCACATGATATACCAGCCCTGGAGGAAGAGTGGGAATTAATACTAAAAAACAGCAAGCCGGGAACTATAATTTTGATGCGTTCTGCAGCTACAAGAATAGATTTTTTCCCGGATTTTGTAAAGGAAAAAGTAGATTGGATACCTCAGGCAGACCTGTCGGAATTGCATAAAAAAGACAGAGTAGGTACCTATGGTAGTGTTTATGTTGGAACCGTAAAATAAGAATATGAAAATATCGCATGATAATCCGAATGCCCAGGCAGGTGCCATGGATCAATATTACAAATTTCAATCTAAAATTTATGATCTTACCCGATGGTCTTTTCTTTTTGGAAGGGAAGATGTTATCAAAGCAATTCCACTTGAGCGAAATGCAGCTTTAAAAATTTTAGAAGTGGGTTGTGGTACGGGTTATAATACCAAATTACTTGCTGAAAATTTCACAAATGCACAAATTAAAGCGTATGAAGTTTCTTCAGATATGGTAGAATTAACACAAAAAAAATTAGCCTTTGCAGGTTCAAGGGTTGAAATCATTCATCAGCCTTATGGTTTAGAAATTACACCTGATGCGGGCTTATATGATGCTATATTGTTTTCATATTCATTGACCATGATAAATCCACAATGGTCAGATTTGATTAAACAAGCCTATCAGGATCTAAGGCCAGGGGGATATATCGCAGTTGTTGATTTTCATGATAGCCAGTACAAGTGGTTTAAAAATCATATGGGGAATAATCATGTAAGAATGGATGCCCATTTAGTGCCTGCATTAAAAGACTTATTTGCGCCAATTGTTGAAAAGGTTCAAACGGCCTATTTAGGAACCTGGGCTTATTTTACATTTATCGGAAAAAAATCAGACTGATAGCAAAGTTATGATGAGAAGGCATTTAGAGATATGTGTAATTTCGGATATTCATTTAGGCTCTAAAGGTGCTGATGCCATCGGTTTGTTAAATTATTTAAAATCTATACAACCCAGAATTTTGATACTCAATGGCGATGTCATTGACTTTTGGTATCTCAAGACAAAAAAATTTCCCAGAGTTCATTGGCTAGTTATTCAAGAAATTTTAGAATTAGCGGCCCAGGGTGTTGATGTTTATTATTTAACTGGAAATCATGACGATGTTTTAAGAAAAATTGTACCCTTTGATTGGGGAGGGGTTAAGGTGTTGAATAAGTTGTTCTTGCAAATAGGTAAACATCGTGCCTGGTTCTTTCATGGAGACATTTACGATAAATCTATCACGCATTCCAAGTGGATGTCTATGTTGGCTGGTAAAATGTATGACAATTTAATCTTATTGAATCGTAGGTTGAATAAGGTTCTTTTGAAGAATAATTTAAAGCCATCCTATTTTTCAAAAAATTTGAAGAGAAGAGTAAAAAGGGCAGTTCAAAAAGTGAGTAATTTTGAAACCTTTGCCATCAATCAAGCGATAAAAATGAAAGTTGATTTTGTTGCCTGTGGACATATTCATATTCCTCAGATTAGATTAGTACAAACAGAGAAAGGTAGTACAACTTATTTAAATTCGGGCGATTGGGTAGAAAGTTCAACTGCTTTGGAATTTGCCAATCAGGTTTGGTCTTTGTATCAACATGATCCAACAACTAATTTTTTAAAACTAGAAGATTATGGCATAGATTTAGCTACTTTAACGCAAGATGTGGAAGATATAGAGGAAACCTTTTTAATTGTTGACCCATTTGTTAAAACCAAAGGAAATGAATAAGCTACTATTACTTTTTTTGTTTTTGAGTCTGTATACAATGGCACAATATGAGCCGGAAAAACCGATAGAATATACTTATGTAACTGACCGTCAGTTTTTAGATCAGAATGATTTGTTTGGGTTCACTTTCGTGCCGAGCAAGGGCAAGTTGTCAAATGCCTTGTTTGAAGATCCAATCAAATTAGGTTTGGTTCAATTTCGGTTTACCACACAAGGTCTTTTTATTACGGAGAGAGTTACTTACACCACTACGGGTATCAAAGGCGAAAATGAAAAGAAAACATATAATATGGCGATTTCCCAGATTACCAATGAAGGGGGTTGCTATTATGTGACTTTGATTGATTTAAATAATGCAGATATTCAGGGTTATTTTAAAACTTGCCCACAAAAAGGCTTTATCACTAAGTTTCATTTCAAACCCGAGCCTACAGCTACTGAAAGAATTTATTTTATAGCCAATACTCCAGATCATATTTTGGAGAGAGATAATAATTATTTTACCCATGAACGCGATCACAGCATAGAATCTCAAAATGATTTTATAGGTAAAGCTATTTTTCCTTACGGGCAACTTAAGGTTGCTGGCGATTACAGCGAATTTAGTCGTATTTATCCCAACAATATGCTTTACTACAAATTTGAAGAAAGAACAGAGGTTGTAGGGAAGAAAAAAATTGAAAAAAAATATATTGTACATAATGATGCAAGAGACCAGGATTATCCTCAAAGACAAATGCTCGTAAAAGGAATCAGATTTGTAGAGATTATGAATTATGAAGGTATAAAGAGAAATGCCTATGAGTTCAAAGTTTATGACGAAACTGTGAGGAAGGAGGATAAAATATATGTATTGGTAAATGGTCAAAAAAAAGTGATTGGCGTCTTACATGCTAACAGAGAATATGTTATGCGTTTCGGCGAAAGAAAATTCTCAGATAAATAAGCATAATTACATTTTATTTTTGTAATTCGACTCGAACTAACTACCTTTGCATCGCATATTGGATTTATTAATACAATTTATTAATCATTAATAATCAATAGATTATGGAGTTAGTTAGTGATGTAAAGCTATTCAGTGGAAGTCAGTCAAGATATCTGGCAGAGAAAATTGTAGACTATTATGGACAACCCCTCGGTCAGATGACTATTGAGAGATTTAGTGATGGAGAATTTCAAGCCAATATTCAAGAATCAGTTAGGGGGGCATATGTTTTTTTTATTCAGTCTACTTTTTCCCCTACAGAAAATTTAATGGAATTGTTGCTTATGATTGATGCAGCTAAGAGGGCATCAGCCGGTTACATTACTGCAGTAATTCCTTATTTTGGTTTTGCACGTCAGGATAGAAAAGACAAACCGAGGGTTGCGATTGGGGCAAAATTGGTGGCGAATTTACTTACTGTGGCTGGAGCGAACCGAATTATGACAATGGATTTACACGCGGACCAAATACAAGGTTTTTTCGATATTCCTGTAGATCACTTAAAAAGTGAGGCAATATTCATTTCTTATTTGGAAAAGGAAGATACTTCCAACGTAGCCTTTGCATCTCCCGATGTTGGGAGCACAAAGAGGGCCAGAGTTTTTGCACAGCATTTCAATGCAGATTTAGTTATATGTGATAAGTACAGAACCAAAGCAAATGAAATTGCAGAAATGACTGTAATTGGAAATGTTGAAGGAAAAGATGTTATTTTGATGGACGATATTGTAGACACAGCTGGGACTTTATGTACTGCAGCTCAGGCTCTTATGGATAAAGGAGCAAAAAGTGTCAGGGCATTTTGCACGCACCCTGTTTTGTCGGGACCCGCCTATGATAGAATTGAAAAATCTGCTTTGAAAGAGCTTGTAGTAACTGATACTATCCCGCTTAAAAAGGAGAGTTCAAAGATTAAGGTGGTTAGTAGTGCCAAATTATTTTCCCGAGCTATTAGAAACACACATGAACATCGTTCTATTTCTGCTTTGTTTGTTGATAAGAAGAAATTTAGCCAGAAATAGTTAATTGTTTTTTTGAGGCGCAATAAATTGAAATTCAGGTATTGGAACTTCAATTTCTTCTAATGTGTCTTGATTTCTAAAAATATAGTAGCCTTTCATTTTTCCCATCTCTGTCAGAAGTGGGCATCCTGAAATATAAGTATACACATCTCCTGATTCGATTATTGGAAGTTGACCCACAACTCCCTCTCCTTCAACTTCTCTGCGAATCAGATTTGAATCCCAAATGTACCAATGCCTTCTTAGTAATTGAAAAGGGGATGCATTTTGATTTTCAATTGAAATTCGATAAGCAAAAACGAATTCATTTTTTACAGGTTTTGAGTAATCTGATTGATAAATTACCTCTACCTTAATTTTTATGCCATGCTGCGTTGAGGTATACATTGCTTAGAATTGTCCATGTTCTATAAATCTTTTAACAATTTCTTCTGCTTTTTCTATCGCAGTATCTAAATCATCATTAACGATTGTGAGGTCGAATTTGTTTTCTTGCAATAGTTCATCTTTGGCACGATTGATTCTTTTTCTCAGACTCTCTTCATCTTCGGTTTTTCTGTTTTTTAATCTTTCTATCAAAATTTCAGGGCTCGGGGGTTTAATGAAAAGCGTTAATGCCTTGTCCCCGTAATATTTTTTTATGTTGATAGCACCTCTCACATCTATGTCAAAAATGACATTTTTATCTTCATGAAGTAATCTTTCAACTTCAGATTTTAATGTACCATAATATTGATTATCATAGACTTCTTCCCATTCAATAAAGTCTCCTGACTCTATTTTATTTTTAAAATCTCTAGCCGATAGGAAATAATAATCTAAGCCATTTACCTCCCCATATCTTTGGTCTCTTGTACAGGCGGAAATTGAAAAATATAAATTAGGTATACTTTTTAATAATGATTTTACTATAGTAGTTTTACCTGCACCAGAAGGGGCCGTGAAAATGATTAATTTGGGATAAATCTTCATGACTAAGGTTTTACAAAATATTAGCTAACTGTTCCTTTATCTTATCAGCCTCATCTTTCATGGTTACCACAATTTTTTGTATGTCCGCATCATTGGCTTTAGATCCAAGGGTATTAATTTCTCTACCCATTTCTTGAATAATGAAGTTTAATTTTTTTCCTTTATCCATACCCTCTTTTATATCCAGACAGGTTTCAATAAAATATTTACAGTGCTGGCTTAATCTCGTTTTTTCTTCGGTAATGTCGAGTTTGTCGAGATAGTAGAGTAACTCCTGTTCAAATCTGTTCTTGTCCATAACAATATGTGGAAGAAAAAATTCTTGGTTTTCTTGGAGCCTGGTTTTAATTTTTTCTATTCTATTTTCCTCTAAGGGTATTATTTCCAGAATCGATTGATTTATTTTTTCGACTCTTTTTTTCATGTCTTCATATAAAACACTTCCCTCCGTCATCCTAAATGCATTAAAATTAAGGAGAGCTTCTTTGATGCTTGTCAAAATAGTCTTCCATAACATTTCATCATTACTTTCCTCTGAGGGAACGATAACACCAGGCAATCTGGTAATGGTATTTAGTATGTCATTTTGAGGAATTCGCAAGTCTGTTGCCAACTTAGTTATTTGTTCAAAATAAGTTTTAAAAGCATGCGAATCAATAATAAAATCCGATCCTTCTTCTCCACTAACTTGTAAATTGAAATCAATTTTTCCTCTGATTAGTTCTTGAGAAAGAATTCTTCTGATCTCAATTTCTTTAGATTGAAATGCCATAGGAACTTTTACCCTTAAATCAAAAGTTTTACTATTTATGCTTTTAATATCGACGGATATACTTTTATCTTTTTCAGTTTTTTGAGACCTTCCATACCCGGTCATTGAATATAACATAGGATTAAGTTTACTGTTATGGCAAATATATAAATAATCAGTGTTAGTTTTGTGTTATTCAAAAACAGAACAGATTAAAGCCTGTCAATTTTATATTTTAGTTATGAAAAAGCCATTATATATTTTATTATTTATCCTGTTACCTCTACTTGTTTTCTCTCAGAAAAAAGTAAAGGTAAATTACAAAAATCCAGAGTCAGTTTCTTTGGTCTTTGTTAAGTATTTTAGTCAACTGGAATTTGACAAATGTAAGTTACTGATTACGAAAGAGTCAACTACCTTTTTAGATTTTATGAAATCTATGATTGATTCAGCGGGTAAGGAAGAAATTAAAAAAATGAAATCTGAATCTAAAGAGAATGCAAAGTATATTGTCAGTGCCAAATGTATTGAAAAAAATGACAAGGCAAGTTGTGTGGTTTGTTGTGATAAATTTGGAAAAGGGGGTGATGAGAATAGTATCACACTAAAAAAAGTAGATGGCAAGTGGTTGGTTCACATGTCAAAAGAAGAAATGATGCAAGAGAACCAAAATATGGAAGAAAATCCGACAGAATAATGTTTAGATATCTTGAAAGAAATGAGATTGATATAAAAAAATGGAATTCTTGCATCTATTATGCACCAAATAGTTTAGTCTATGCCTATAGTTGGTATTTAGATAATGTTTGCGATACATGGTCTGCTTTGGTATTTGATGATTACACAGCTGTTTTTCCTATAGTACATAATAAGATATTAGGGATGAAACAAATTTATCAACCCTATCTGACACAGCAACTTGGTTTGTTTTCTTATGATTTTATTCAAAAGCAGCAAGTTGTCAATTGCATTGAAAGTATTCCATTGTCTTTTAGGAAAATTCATCTTCATCTCAATGAGAGTAATATTTGTAATTCTTTCGGACATTACTCAGTTTTTGAAAAACCAAATTACTTGCTTTCTTTATACAATCCTTATGAATTGATTCAAGCGCAATATTCTGAAAACACAATAAGGAATATTAAAAAAGCCAAAAAAAGTAATTTATATGCGCACAGTTCTTTGTCAGTTGAACAATTTTTAAATGAATTGGAGTCAAATCAAAAAATTTTAGGGAACCATTATAAAGCTGAAATCTATCATACTGCATCACGTATAATGTACAATGCTATGCATAGGGGACTAGGACAAATACTATCAATTTTTAATCAGAGTCATGAATGTCTGGCTTCTATTTTTTGGATTCATAATGGTGCGAGGTATATTAATTTACTAAATTATTCGAATCTTGAGGGCAGAGCTAAAGGAGCCATGCCTTATCTGATTGATTTGTTCATTCAGCAACACAGCGAAAAGATGAGTTACATTGATTTTGAGGGTTCATCTATAGATTCAATAGCTAGATTTTATAAGAGTTTTGGTGCTGAGAATCACCCTTATTTTGTTTTGAAAAAAAATAGGCTTCCCTTTCCTTTGCCGTATTTTATAAAATAAAAAAGCCTAAGATGAATCTTAGGCTTTTCTGCAAATTGGGGGACATTATGGAAAACTAGAAATCATTTAGATCGTCGTCGTCATCTTCTTCGGCAGTTCCTACACTTAAGGTTTTCAATTTTTTCAATTTTACCTCTTGCTTTTCACTAACTGGTTCAAGATTTTCTTGAAACAAACCTAGAAGTTCATTTTTTATTTTTGCTTCAATTTCATTTGCCACTTCAGGATTGTCCATCAAGAATTGTTTAGCAGATTCCCTTCCCTGGGCAATTTTGGTGCCACTATATCCATACCAGGCGCCACTTTTTTCTAAAATATTTAATTCTGATCCCAAGTCTACAATTTCACCTGTCTTAGAAATTCCTTCGCCATACATGATGTCAAACTCGCAGGTTCTGAATGGGGGCGCAAGCTTATTTTTTACCACCTTAACCTTAACATGGTTTCCAGTAATATTGCCATCTTTATCTTTCAAGGCATTGGAGGTTCTTCTGATATCCAATCTTTGTGAAGCATAGAATTTTAGTGCATTACCACCGGTAGTGGTTTCGGGATTTCCAAACATAACCCCAATTTTTTCACGCAACTGATTAATGAAAATGCAGCAACAATTTGTTCTGCCAATAGCTGAGGTGAGTTTTCTCATAGCTTGAGACATCAATCTGGCTTGAAGACCCATTTTAGAGTCACCCATTTCTCCTTCTATTTCACTCTTAGGAACAAGCGCAGCAACAGAATCTACAACGATGATGTCTACGGCGCCAGAACGGATCAGGTTCTCTGCAATCTCTAGGGCCTGCTCACCATAGTCTGGTTGAGAAAATACAAGTTCGTCAACATTGACGCCCAATCTTTCTGCATAATGTCTGTCAAAAGCATGCTCTGCGTCAATAAATGCAGCTATACCCCCCTTTTTTTGACACTCAGCTATGGCTTGAATCGCAATAGTTGTCTTACCAGAGGACTCTGGCCCATAAAGTTCAATAATTCTACCCTTGGGAAATCCATTCGTTCCCAGCGCTACATCTAATCCAATAGATCCTGTAGAAATGGCCTCAACAGCCTCAACCGGGGCATCCCCCAATTTCATAACTATGCCTTTGCCATAGGTTTTTGTCAGACGATCAAGTGTGCTTTGTAAAGCTTTCAACTTGTTGTCTTTTTCGTTGTTTTGACTCATGTTTTCGTTTTTAGTATAATAAATTTCTTGATTGAATGTTTCTGAAACAAACTTAATCCTTTATTTTCAAAATAACAACAAAATGTTTTAAAAAATTAATATAAAAACAAAAAGTTTTACAAATAACCCTGTTTTTCAATGAACTCAACAAACAATTCTATCTTAGGTTCTGCTAATGTGGCAAAAACACTAAGCCCAAGTGCTTCAATGGCAGCAGTGGTGCTGGGTCCTATAGAAAATAATTTCGTGCACTCTATTTGAAGACATTTTTTATAGAAAGCTTCAGCGTTCATCGGGCTGGTAAGACAGGCCATTTTTGTTGTAAAATTTGTAAAGTCTGTGTTAATTCGATTATCATACACTACCAGTTCGTCAGTTTGCATCTGTTTTTCAAGTATCTGTTGAATCGAATTTTTCGTTTCCTTCCCTCTGACGAATATTGTATACTCACCTTTTGCTAGCTTAAGAAATTTAATAGCAGTTTCTTCTATCTGTCCTGTCCCGCAAAAATCAACAGCGTATCCTGTCTTTTCTTCAAAAAAATCGGCACTAGCAGAACCAATAACAGCATATTTTTTATCTTTTCTGTGTTTCTCCTGATCAAAAAAGTATTGAATCCCATTTTTACTGTAAAAGAAATACCATTCTGCTTTCCAATTATTTCTGAATGGTATTGGATTAAAATTCAATAAACTCGAGGCGTGATAATTTATTCCTTTGTCTTGTAATTTGACTATAAAGGGGTGATCTTTTTCTAAATTGCTGGTTATAAATAAGGTATAATTCTCCATAATAAAACATTATTATAAATGTAATGCTATCACTTTTTAATTCCAACATTATTTTATTATCTTTAAAATTGAACAATTGTTTAATTTATGAAATATTTTTTATTCCTTTTTTTGGCTTTTTATATTTCTGTATCTGTAAGTGCACAAAAATTACTAATGGATTTTCCAATTGCTGATGTTCATGTACATGCAGCAATGCGCGGCTACAATATTAGTTTGCAAAGAAAATCAACTATTTGGGAATTTTTAGAAAATGATTGTTCCGGAAAAATATCATCTCTTTTCAAATTAGCTTCAAGAGAAGTACCAAAATATACACAGTCGAATTTAGAAAGCATGATCAGTTCATCCAATCGATTGTCTTTTCTTTCACTTGCACCTTTAGAGCGGGAAATGCTTACGGCAAGATTATTGAATGAAGAAAAAAAAGGAGGACCTACAATGGCTTGTATCAGTGGATTGGAGAACATGAAAATGTATGAAACCGAAGGAAAAGTTGATTATTTCAAAGATTTGATGCAAAACCTAAAATGGGTAGAAAATCAAGCCAATTTAGACGAAAACATCAATGGACTTTTATATCGTTTTGACTTGATAGAAAAGAAAAAACAATTAGTGGATAATCTGTCAAATCCGGCAAAAATAAGCTTGATTCTGAATGCAGAAGGTGGTCATGTGTTAGGATATGCATTAGATAGAAAATCAGATTATACTAATGCAAAACATCAAGAATATTATTTTAATAATTTGCTATACATAAAGGGTGCAAAAGCTAGTCCTACCGGAGATTTTTTTAAATATGCCTTCTTTTCAATGAATATGAATCACTTCTTTTGGAATGGGTTAAGTGGTCATGCAAGAACCTTTACAACAGCACAAAATATTATTTTTGGTGGTGGTGAGGGGGTCGATGAAGGATTAACAGATTTTGGTCAAAATGTTATTCGTCTTATGCTTGATAAAAGTCAGGGTAGACGAATTTTAGTTGATATAAAACATATGTCTCTCGATGCTAGAAAATGGTATTATCAATTCATTGACAGCATGGCAGTACACGGAGATACAATTCCCGTTTTTAGTTCTCATAGTACTGTATCAGGACTTTCAATGCAAAGTTCTTCCTACCTAGAAAAAGATAATGCCAAAAAAAATAGAAAATCCATTTTAAATCAGTGGACAATCAGTTTAGCGAATGAGGATATCTCTCAAATTGTTCAAACAAAGGGCTTGCTGGGTTTGATGCTGGATAAGTATAAACTTTGTGGAAAAAGAGGTAAGAAACTGATGAAAGAAACAATTCCGGGAACCATACAGAGAAGAAAAGTAAACCTGAAGATTATTTTAGCCAATATTTTTAGTGCTGTAAAGGCACATGGGAAAAAAGAGGTTTGGAATCATATTGCTATCGGATCTGATTTTGATGGTATGATTGTACCCTTTGAAACCTATGCAAATAGTGCACAATTAGATGATTTAGCTCAGGATTTATACCAGTTTCTTTCCAAACCGGCTCCTATTTTTGATTTATTTACGGAAGAAGAATTGAAAAAGCTGATGTTCGGTTTAACAGCAGAGCAGATCGTAAAAAAAATAATGAGTGAGAATGCGATTGCTTTTACTTTGAGAAATTTACCTGACTAAGAATTCTTCAAATATTCATAAATTTTTTGTGCCAATCCCGCATTGGTTGAACTGGACATTTGTACTCTTTTAACAGAGCTATTCAGATCTTCGGCATATGCCGCCCAAGCGTGAAAGTTTCCCTGGCTGTCTTTTTCGCAATATACGCCCAAGGGCAGATGGCAACCCCCTAGAAAAAGTTGTAATACTTTTCTCTCAACCTGTGTACAGGCAGCCACTTCGGGGTGATGTAGATGGGAAAGAACTTGATGTAGCGCCTGGTCTTCAACCCTGATTTGAAGCGCAAGAACACCTTGGGCAGGGGCTGGTATAAATTCTTTGGGGCTGAATTGAATTACTTTGAATGCACTTAGATCTAAATTTAATCTATGTAAACCTGCTGCAGCTAGTAGAATGGCATCAAATTGGCCCGCCCTTAATTTTTCAAGTCTGGTCGGTACATTTCCCCTAATGTCTTGCAGGCTAAGGTCTGATCTGAAGTCAAGGATTTGTGATTTTCGTCTGGAAGAAGAACTACCTACAATGGCATTTTCTTTTAACTGCAACAATTGGTTTTTATCTATTGCATTGGGGTGAATGATCAACCAATCTTCAGGTAGATCTCGATAGGAGAGGGCAGAAATCTTCAATCCTTTGGGCTGGGTAGTTGGCAAATCCTTCATAGAATGCACCGCCAGATCGATTTCTCCCTGTAATAAGGCATCTTCCAGTTCCTTAGTGAAAAATCCCTTGCCTTCGATTTTGTCAAAACCCAGATGTTGAATCGCATCTCCTTTGGTTTTAATAATCTGTAGCTCAACAATTTGGTTTCTTTGTTCCAGTTGCTCCTTTATAAAATGTGCCTGCCATAAGGCGAGTTCACTTCCTCTTGTGCCTATTACAATTTTACCCATTCTATTTTTGTATTTCAGATCGAACTAATTTTTCTTTAGCCACTTGCAGTGGAATGGCGATGCATCTTTTTTCCATATACCTTAATACCTTATCCAAAAGGGCTCTGGTATCTTCATCAAGTGCAGAAACTTCGTTTTTAAAAACATTTTGAAGCGCATGTTCTCTGATTGCCTTGATTTGCTCGGGTACATCTCTAAGGGCGATCTCAATCTGCCTTTCCTGAAAAATAATCTCAAATTCATTGACATATTCATTGATGAGCTTTTTTGCAGCAATTAGTTCTTTTTCTCGAAATGAAAGATTTTCCTGTGCCAATTCTCTCAGATTTTCAATAGGTAAGTATTCTACACCACTTTTTTGTGAAATTTCTTTATCTATGTTGGCAGGAATACTCAAATCTATTAAAAGGCATTTTTCATTTGTAGAACCAATTTGGTCATAAAGCTCTTTGCTAAGAATAATTTCTGGAGAAGCTGTGGCAGCAAATACTACACGGAAATTTTCAGCATGTTTGTGCAGTTGGTCTAACCCATAGGCAAAGCCTTTTACCAATTTGGCCAATTTCTCTGCTCTTACTTGATTTCGATTATAAATGGAAACATTGGAAAATCCCTGTCGCATTAAAAATTTAACTACAAGTCGATTGGTTTGTCCAGCTCCTATGAGTAAAATAGGGGCACTTTTTTCAAGTTCCAAGACATTCATTTTTTGTATGGCCAAAGATACAATCGATACGGGTTTTTCTCCTATCTTGGTCAAAGTATAAACTTTTTTAGCAGCTTCAACGGCAAATCTCATGGCGATCCTGATTGCATCAGAACACAATCCCATTTGCACATTTTTTTCATAGGTTTCTCGGAGTTGTCTGAGTATTTCTCTTTCGCCCACAACCATGGAATCCATGGAGGCAGCCACTTCAAACAAATGAGAGATGGCATCCTTTCCTTCAAAGGCAAAAGCAGAAAGCATCGCTTTTTTCTGTTGACTGCTGTCTAAATGCTTATAAATTACTTGAAAAAAATTTGTGTAAAAACTTTGACCGTCTATGTTTTCATCAGAAATAAAAAAAAACAGAACACGATTGCAGGTAGCCAGGTACATGAGTTCCTTCATATCTAATTCTGCCTGAATTTGTTTTAACCTCATTTCGAGTAAAGAATTCTCTTCTGATTCAGTCAGATGAAATTCTCCTATCTCCTCAAGATGCATGCTCTTGTGGGTAAGGGTTATAAGTTTGAAATGATTGATTTGGTACATGATTTACAACCAATAAAGGCCAACAGCAAAAGTACAACTGTAGCCCTTTACTTTTGTCATAAATTTGTAAGAAATACCTGCCTGCAAGTATTTAAAGGAAATCAGAATCTGATTTATTCTGTTTCAGCGGGATGTAATTGAAGTTCACCCTCACTTTTTGCAATAACAGCTGAAGCAAGGCAGTTTCCTAAAACATTGACCGAGGTTCTGGCCATATCCATCAAAGCATCAATAGCTAAAATTACGCTTGCTTTTTCCGGATCCAAACCCATAGTTGCTACAGTTCCGGCCAGGATTACAAAGGAAGCACCACGTACCCCGGCAACGCCTTTACTCGTTAGCATTAATACCAGGCAAATATTGATTTGTTCACCGATACTTAATTGTACCCCAGACATTTGGGCAACAAAGACAGCCGCCAACGATAAGTAAAGTGTGGTTCCATCCAGATTGAAGCTATAACCAGTTGGTATGACAAAAGCAACTATTTTCTTAGGCACGCCAAATTTTTCCATGTTTTCCAAGGCCTTGGGTAGTGCTGCTTCACTGCTTGCAGTGGCAAAGGCAATTGAAATGGGTTCGGTTGCGGCAGCCAGGAATCTTTTAATCGGAATTCTGAAAAACAAAGCAATAGGTAACAATACAAATAATATAAAAATGACAAGGGCAGCATAGAGTGTGCCTACCAACATCATTAGATTTAAAAGAATATCTACCCCGGATTTTGCCACTGTGCTGGCTAAGGCACCAAATACCGCCAATGGCGCGACATACATTACTATGTCTGTAAATTTAAACATCACTTCACTCAAAGATTCACAAAA
>CAZNNX010000019.1:28536-29289 GCA_964574485.1 uncultured Saprospiraceae bacterium
CTCTGCTAAACTTTCGCTAAAATGAAGCATGGTATCTTTATGTTGTTTGTTTTTTACCATACCCAAACCCATGGCAAAGATGATAGAAAAAACAACTACCTGAAGCACTTGATTTTCTGAAACCGATTTGGCAATATTTTCAGGAAATACTTCAACAAGATGGTCTTTATGTGTGTTTTTTTGTGCCAATAATTCTTCTGATTTATCTTTTTCCTTTACGGATGCTTCTACCTGAACACCCACGCCCGCCTGAGAGATGTTAATTGCCGCTAAACCAATAAATAGGGCTACCGTCGTTACCAATTCGAAATAGAGAATACTTTTTAACCCAATTCTTCCTACTTGTTTTAAACTGCTATGTCCGGCAATTCCCACAACAAGGGTTGAAAATATCAATGGCGCTACCAAAGATTTGACCAGCCTGAGAAATATTTTGCCAAATCGCTCCATTTCAAGTGCAAAAGCAGGAAAATCCATTCCAACTTCAACTCCCAAGATCATTGACGAAAAAATCCAGTAGGATAGTTTTTTTTGTTTGTAGGAAACCACAAAAATAAATCCGATAAGTAAATATCTGACGATGGGAAAGAAAATTTGAGGAGAACCAACAGCATTTTCTATCAGAAAAACCAATCCAATATTGAAAAAAGCTACGATATACCAAAATAAGCTAAAGATTGATTTTTTTGAATTCATGTGAGAAAAGCTTTAGTTTAAGATAAATGTATTAAAATTAAATTGAAAATTATTTAG
>CAZNNX010000020.1:0-28631 GCA_964574485.1 uncultured Saprospiraceae bacterium
TGCCGCTGCCGCTGCCACTGCCACTGCATCAGCCTCCGCCTTGGCATCAACCTCCGCCTTGGCATCAGCCTCCGCCTTGGCTGCCGCTGCCGCCGACCAAGGCGGAAAAAGCCACAATATATGTTTTAATCACATCCTTGGGTTCTACAGGGAATGCTTTTTTTATCAGAACCTCCTTAGGGTGACTTTTCGCATAGGCATTGATTCCTTTACAATATCCTTCCAGGTATTTTAGATAGTCGGCAGGGATCTGATTTTTATATTTTTGATAGGTTTCTTCCGCTGCCACCGTATGAGCGAAGAAATCATAAGCGGCGCCATCCTTACCTTTGAAAAGTCCCATCATTCCTTTTCCGGTAAGAATCATTTCCTGCATCTTTTCGAAGGCATCCTCTGCATTGGCCCAGGCGAGCCCATAGGCAACATCTGCATCTGTTTTGCCAAAGATATGAGGTGTTCCAAAGGAATCTCTTATGATTTCGATTTCTAAAGGATTCTGAGACAATAACTTATTGGATGTGAAGGAGAGGAAGCAAAGTAGGAGAAGGGAATAAAAACGCATAAATTATTCAAATATTTAGTTAATTTTACCCAAGATATAATAATTATTGGTTCAATTTTTTCATCTCTTGTTATTTGTACGTTAAAATGGGTAGAAAAAGTAAAGCAGACGAAAGGAAACACGAAATCTTGGTTCATTTTTACCAGGTGGTGAAAGAGGACGGATTTGAGCATGCTTCTGTTGCGAAAATTGCAGAAAAAATGGGTGTGAATCCCAGTTTGTTGATACATTATTTCAAGACAAAAGAGGAGATGGTGGTTGATTTGGTAGATTTTCTACTTGAAAGGTATGAGGAAGTTTACGAAGAAAAGTTTAATCAGATAACAGATCCCAAGGAAAGATTTCAGCTTTCCATACAATTTATATTAGGGGAGGATTGGATGCAGGTATCTGATCACCATACTGTTTTTTATGCCTGTTATTATCTCGCATCACGTCATGACCGCATTCGTGATCGATTTAAACAAATGTATAGTCATTACAGGGAAAGATTGGAGAGAGAAGCAGCACAGTGGATTGCACATGGTTTAGTTACAATGAAAAATCCAACGCAGATTGCCGAGTATCTGATTCTTTTGAATGAAGGATTAACTTACTACGAAGGTGTATTTCAAAGTGCCGAAGCTTTTAAAAACAGAAGCAAATGGCTAAAGGAATGGGCCATTAAAACATTGACAACCTAGGGCCGGGGTTGCCTCATTCAATTTTAATCCATTTTATATGACTTATCTGGTCTTCTTTTAAAAAGGGAATCTGGTGTATATCATAGAAAGTGCCATCCTGATACATCGGACTACCCACCCACAGGTACATGGGTTTGTTAGGTATGTAGGCATAAGCAGGCGTGATTTGCGAGACATATTTTCCGTCGATGTAAAAGGAGACGCCTTGTGGGGTCCAATCCAAAGTATACACATGTGCCTCATCTAAAAAGGAAGATCCCAGTTTGTAGGGTATGCTGAGATGAACAGGGTTCAATCTGTCCAGATCATAATTTTCAAACCTGCCCTTTTCTCCGGGTTTTAGTTTTACATTCGGATTTTTCATATAATCCACAATGGAAAAATTGATCCAAAAAATATCATTCCAGGTATCGGGATTGACACCAATTGTTGACCAAAACTCAAGGTCTATCTCGAATGGTCGAACGCCTAAACTGTTTTTTAGATGAGCGTAGGGATGATTTTGTTCTGGTAATTCTTCCTGACCATCTCTTTGATACAGCCAAATATTATGTATCAATCCTTTCGGCGTTTTATTTGAATTTCTCAAGCGGGGCAATTGTGCACAAACAGATACCCTGCCATAGGTAAATGAAGGTCCGAATAAAAATTCACCCCAGGTTTTTTGTTTTTTCATTTCAGAAGAACTGGGTGCAATCAATTGAATACCATTGGAATCAATATGCACATTCTCTTTTCTATTGCCATAGGCTGCTTCCACATAAGGGGCTTTGCTGATAAAACCTTTGAAAAAATCCTGGTCCGTCCAGGAATCACTGATAAGATCCTTAAAAAGTGAACCCTTTTCTGGTTTTTTTTCTGTGTTATCTTTAGCCAGGTATATATGATTAATTGCCTTCGAGTTTTCTCCTTTGAATTTTTCATCAAGCAACACCAACTTGAAATGCTTAGGTCCCACATAGGCAGCCGAAAGGCTTGAATTTTTAGACTTCAGAATTTGTTTGTAAGTGTAAAAAGGATTGGTTTTTTTTAAGTCCAATTGAGTATCAAAAAGGCTGTGATTTTCAGTAGTTGACAAGAGAAGGAACTCATATTGACCAGCTCTTACTGGCACTTTATAATTTTGGTATGGATTTGTAATTTCATCCTTTGGATCTGAGCTAAGTCGATATGGGATCTGTGTTTCAAGGGTAGATTGGGCTTTGATTTGAATTTCCACCACTTCACTCATGCCATAATGATTTTCTAATGCCAAGGATTCGGCATCTTCCATCCGGTGGGCATAGCTTGCATTTTGATAGAATAATCTAAGTTTAATGGTTTTGTCCTTGGTTCCTCTGTTTCTGACAAAAACTTTTGCTTGAAGGGGCTTCACTCCATATTTACATGGGTTTGGGAAAGATAAATCTGCATAAAAAAACGGATCTTTTTTATCTTTCCTGCAATTTTCAGGGTAAGTCAAACTTGCCTTCAATTGGATTCTTTCATCAATGGAGAAGGGTAGAAGTCTGAAATCTAAGCTATCATTACCCACAAAGAACAGGCTGTCCTGAGGTTGTAATGTAAAACTTGCCTGAGCCCTTATAAAATCAACTCTGGGATTTACTTTTTCTAAATCAAATTCAGATTGAAATGGGATTTTTTCCCAAGCTTCAATTACATTAGGTTTAGTCTCCTTAGGAGGAGTCTTTGGTTGTTGGCAGCTACTAAAACAAAAACTAGTACAAAGTATTGAGAAAATCAAAATACAGCGCATACAAATTTCAATTTGGCCGCAAGATACACTTTTTTAAGAAACCATTTGAGAAACAATCCGGGCAGCATTCAAACAAACTGGAATGCCCCCACCAGGATGAACGCTACTTCCGCAAAAAAATAAATTGGGAATTTTGGGGTGGAAATTGGGATGTCTGAAAAAAGCCGACATCCGGGTATTGGAACTATTTCCATAGATGGACCCCAAATAGGAAAAGGTTCGATTTTGTAAAATTCGGGGTTCCAGAATATCTTCTACCTCTATAAGATCTTCGATGGATACGCCCAGCACCCTGTTTATTTTATTAATGATATTTTTTCTGGCAAGAGCAATCAGTTCATCCCAGTCCTGACCGTCGATATGGGGTACATTAATCATTGTAAACCAATTTTCACATCCCTGCGGTGCATCGCTTTCCACGTGCTTGGATGTTATGTTTATATAAATGGTGGGATCGTCTGAAATAGTTTTCTTGTTGAAAATACAATCAAATTCCTTGACGGGATCGCTGCTCAGAAATGAATTATGGAGAATTAATTCGGGAAAATTTTTCTTAATGCCCCAGTAAAAAATAATACCTGATGAAGATCTGGGTTGCTGCAGAATCTTTTTCGGCTTGGTTTGTGTTGGCATCAATTTTTCATACACATAATGAATATCCATATTCGATACAACCAGGTCGGCCTTGTGAATTTGACCATTAACACGAACGCCCGTAGCCTTTTGATTTTCAATGAGAATTTCATCTACTTTTTGTCCTAATTGAAACTGAGCCCCCAAATCCTTTGCCAGCTTGTATATGCTTTGAGAAATATCATGCATGCCATTTTGGGGCATTCCAATTCCCATGCCCAATTCCAAGTGTCCTACTAAATTCAATATACTGGAGGCTTGGAAAGGATTGGAACCGTTGTAGGTAGCAAAGCGATTAAATAATTGGATCAATTTGGGGTGTTTGAGTCTGCTATTTACCTCGTTCATGCTCTTGAACAGTTCCAGACGGGGAATTCTGAATATGGCTCTCAGGGTTTCCCAATTGGTATAACTGCTTCTTTTGTGCAGAGATTTTCTCAAAAAAAGATTGCCTACAGTTTCAAACTTGAACTGGTTATCCTGAATCATTTTTTTTACGGGTTCGGCAGATACACCCAACACCTGTTCTACTTCTTTTCCAAATTTGTCAGCATCGGCATAACTAGTCATTCTGGTGCCATCATCCCAAAAGAAATTACAAATGGCGTCTACCATTTCATATGAAAAATAATCAGCAGGATTTTTGCCACACTCTGTAAATACTTCCTCTACCAGATGAGGCATGGTAAAAATACTTGGACCAGCGTCAAATCTGTATCCACCCATTTCAAAGGAAGTCAGCTTACCGCCGGCATATGGATTCTGATCAAAAACAGTTACCTGATAACCTTTCGATTGTAAACGTGCTGCTGTGGCTAATCCGGAAATTCCAGCCCCTATGATGATTGCATTTTTCATAATTAGTTCAAATTAGAATTAGTAACATATGTAAAACTAAAAATGTTTTGACTGGCTTACTAAAGAGTAAGCTAATATTTTCTATTTTTGCAGAGTCATAAAAATTGTGTCAACAACCCATGTGGGTATAAAAATAAAATCAATGGTTGATGTTTTGCTGGGATTACAATGGGGTGATGAGGGAAAGGGTAAAATAGTAGATTATCTTGCTGAAAAATACGATGTTGTGGCTCGTTTTCAAGGTGGACCCAATGCAGGTCATACTCTGGTACTTGACGGAAAAAAACATGTGTTACATACAATCCCATCAGGTGTATTCAGATCCAATGTAATCAACATCATTGGTAATGGCGTTGTGATAGATCCGATGACCTTAAGAAAAGAAATGGAAATGTTGAAAATAGCTGCTGTATCTTTTGAGTCAAATCTGTATATTTCAAAAAAAGCACACCTGATACTTCCTTCCCACAAATATTTAGATGCTGTTATGGAGGCGGCTAAGGGAAGTTCCAAGATTGGATCAACCCTAAGAGGGATTGGGCCTACTTATACAGATAAAATTGCGAGAAGGGGTTTACGTATTGGCGATATATTTCTTTCTGATTTTTCAAAAAGATATGATGACTTAAAAAATATACACTTGGAAATGGCCTCAGTTTATCCAGCTGTTGAATTCGACATGGAGTCTCAGGAACAACAATGGTTAGATAGTATACAATATTTAAAATCATATCAATTTGTTGAAGGAGAATATTTTATCAATCAACTTTTAGACCAGGGTAAAAAGATTTTAGCTGAAGGAGCACAGGGTTCTATGCTGGATGTTGACTTTGGAACCTATCCTTTTGTTACTTCTTCCAATACGATTACCTCAGGTGTATGTAATGGTTTGGGTGTTGCACCTTCCAGAATTGGAGAGGTAATTGGAATTACCAAAGCCTATTGTACACGTGTGGGTTCTGGACCTTTTCCAACCGAGCTTTTAGATGAAACGGGGGAAATGCTGAGAAAAGCAGGTTCTGAATTTGGCGCAACTACCGGTAGACCCAGACGTTGCGGATGGATTGACCTTCCTCAATTAAAATATACAATCATGTTGAATGGAGTTACCCAATTGGTAATGACCAAAGTAGATGTATTGTCAAGTTTTGAAGAAGTGAAAGCAGCTCTTTTTTATAAATATGATGATGGGTCTCTTATTGATGAAGTGCCATATGACTTGGTAAATTCAACCGTTCAGCCTCAGTTTAAATCCTATCCCGGTTGGGCTCAAGACCTGAGTCCTATTCGTAGTTTTGATGATTTTCCTCAAGAACTTCAATCTTATATTCATGAGTTGGAAAATTATCTCAGAGTTCCTTTCACCATGATTTCCGTTGGTCCTGAAAGGGAGAGTCTGATTATCAGAAATCAATAGTAAATGCGTCTATTTATTGGCGATAAGAATCAGGTTTTTTCTTTAAAACAAAAGATTTATCAATATCTCAGAAACTACAAGGATGATTTTGTCCTCTTAGATAGCCATGCCTACAGTGATTTTCCCTATGCTCGTTACGATTTACTTTTGGGCATCCATTTAAAACAATATATTTTTCCTTTAGCTACTCAGGGTAACTTTGATGAATTGGAGTCTGCCCTTCATGAATTTTCGAATCAATGGAAGTTCGGTTTTCTGTCTTATGATTTAAAGAACGCTGTTGAGAACCTGGAATCGGAGCAACCTGATTACCTTAACTTTCCAGATTTTGCCTTTGTTATTCCAGAGATTGTTATAAATATTGACACAAATGGTTATCTGGAATGTACGGGTGAAAACGCTGCCGAAATTTTTCAAATAATACAGGAACAAGTTTTTGAGGAATCGGAGCTAGTTCTTCCCGCTGTTTCTTTTGAAAATAGAATCACTTTTGAAACTTACGAGAATAGGATTCAACAAATTAAAGAGCATATACGCTTGGGGGATATTTATGAAATAAATTTTTGTCAGGAGTTTTTTGCTGAACAAATTTTCTTGGAAAATAATTTTCAATTGTTTGAAAAACTCTGCCAATTGAATCCATCTCCTTTTTCAGCTTTTTTGAGGGTAGGTGATTGGGAAGTTATTTCTGCCAGTCCGGAACGATTTTTAACTAAACAAGGTGAAAAATTGATTTCGCAGCCAATCAAAGGAACCTTACCCAAGGGTCGAGACAAAGAGGAAGATCAACTTTTTTCCCAAATGTTATTGAATAGTGAAAAGGATAGGGCAGAGCATGTGATGATTGTAGATCTTGTAAGAAATGATCTGACCTTTTATGCAGAGGTAGGAAGTATTCAAGTGGAAGAATTATTTGGTATTTATATTTTTCCTCAGGTAATACAAATGATTTCAACGATTACGGCTCAATTAACCGATAAAAATCTAGGTTTTGCTGCTTTGCAAAAGGCTTTTCCCATGGGGTCAATGACAGGGGCGCCTAAAATCAGGGCTATGGAACTTATCGATCAAATGGAGTCACAAAAAAGATCAATTTTTTCAGGGGCTTTGGGTTATATCAATCCGGAAGGAGATTTTGACTTTAACGTTTTAATTCGTTCCTTTTACTACAATCGGAAAAGAAAATATTTGAGTTACTCCACAGGTGGTGCTATTGTTTATGATTCCTCAGTAGAGGATGAGTATCAAGAATCTTTGCTGAAAGCTAAGGTGATAGAAAATTTGTTTGGAAGGAAATAGTTAGGCCATCACTTTTTTCAGAGCATCCATCGCCTGTTGCACATCAGTTTCTATGTGAAACATAGATTGAAGACGGGTCATTAGTAAAATTTGATGAATTTTTTCTGAAAGACCACATATGGCTACATCACCACCCGCTGTTCTTGATCTGGTAAGTACTGAGATTAGAAAGGTGAGCCCTATACTTTGAAGATATTGCATCGCACTGAGGTCAACGATGAAAAATTTAGCGCCTGATGAGATTAATGACTCAACTTCGGCAATGATTTTCTTATTCTCTTCCGGTAAGAGAAGGTCGTAGATTTTTAAAACGTGGAAGTTTTCAATATTTTGGTATTCGTAGGTCATGAGATTATCTTTTCAAATTTTCTTTAGCTTCTTTACTGTAGCCATAAAAAGTAAGAGAATGATGCGTGATGTCGAATCCAAGCATTTCAGAAATGGTTTCTTTAATCTGTTGGATCCTGGGATCACAAAATTCAAAAACCTGCCCTGTTTCAATGCATACGGCATGGTCATGTTGTTTGAATCCGTAAGATTTTTCATATTGAGCTAAATTTTTGCCAAACTGATGTTTACGGACCAAATCACAGGAAACCAGAAGTTCCAGCGTATTGTAAACGGTTGCCCTGCTTACTCTGTAATTTTGATTTTTCATATGAATATACAATGCTTCCGCATCGAAATGATCATCCCTTCTGTATATTTCTTCAATAATGGCATACCTCTCAGGTGTCTTCCTAAGACCATGTTTTTCAAGGTAGGTAGAAAAAATTTTAACAACTTCCTTGATGATGAGGGACTCGTTTTTATTGGTTGCCATGAACAGTCTCTTTGAGGTATCAACAAAAGTAAGTTTTATCTTTTATATTTAATCAATGTATGTATTAAGATTTTCAGCCAATTTTAGTGAAATCATTCCTTAGACTTAGCTTTTGTCATTGATTTTATGCAAATTTACAGTGTAAAAAAATATCATATGAGAAAATACAGTCAAATATCTCCCCGTCTTTTTGAATTGAATCGCAAGAGATTTACTCAAATGATGGAGCCCAACTCGATTGCCATTTTTTATTCAGCTGATCAACTCACCAGAAATGGCGATTGCTTCTTTCCATTTAGACAAAATTCCGATTTATTTTATCTAACAGGATTAGATCAGGAGGAAGTTGTACTGGTTTTATATCCCGATTGCCCTAAGGGCAATTCTTTCAAGGAAATTGTATTTACAAGGCAAACCAATGAGCACATCAAAATTTGGGAAGGGTATAAATATACCAAGGAGGATGCTTCCCAAACTTCAGGAGTAGCCACTGTATACTGGTCTTCTGACATGGCCAGTATATTAAATGAATTAATACTCCTCTCGGATGCAGTTTATGTAAATGCGAATGAAAATGACAGGGCTTCTGGTGAAGTACCCGTCAGAGATGAAAGGTTGAGTAAAATTCTGATGGATAAATATCCGGCACAGCGATTTATACGTTCAGCGCCATTAATGAAAAAGTTAAGAATGATTAAGTCTGAACTGGAAATAGAGCTGATGCAAAAAGCCTGTGATATTACCAATTTGGCTTACAGACGTGTGTTGCAACAGATTAAGCCAGGTATGATGGAATTTGAGGTTGAGGCTGAAATAATTTATGAATTTATAAGAAATGGAGCCAACGGCCATGCTTATTCACCTATCATTGCTTCAGGGGCAAATGCCTGCGTTTTACATTATAATGATAATAACCAACAAATACAGTCTGGAGATTTAATTCTCATGGACTTTGGTGCTGAGTATGCAAATTATGCAGCAGATACCACTCGAACCATTCCGGTGAACGGAAAATTTACGGAGAGACAAAAACAAGTTTATAATGCTGTTCTAAGAGTAAAAAGAGCTGCCGAGCAAATGTTAGTTCCGGGAAATAATTTGATGAATTACCATAAGGAAGTGGGAAAGGTTATGGAATCTGAACTCATAGGTTTGGGATTAATTCAGAAATCAGATGTTGAAACACAAAACCCAGATTGGCCTGCCTACAAAAAGTATTTTATGCATGGAACTTCTCATCATTTAGGATTAGATGTGCATGATTTATGTGAACGTTATGTAAATTTTGAAAAGGGAATGGTATTTACTTGTGAGCCAGGTATATATATCCCGGAGGAAGGTATTGGCATACGTATAGAAGATGATTTACTAATTACCGAAAACGGAGTTGTAAATTTAATGGCCCATTTGCCGATAGAAGTGGAGGAAATCGAAACGATAATGAACTCAGGAAATTAATTTTTTGTTACCTAAATATTCTATCATTAAATTCAAAATTATGAAAATGAAATTTTTTACCTTCCTTTTTTTAGCTGTTACAGCTTATTTTATTTTGAGTAGTCGCTCTGGCGGAGCTGGTTCGGTCGGAAATCTGGAAAAAGCTGGTGTTCCCGGTACAGGAACCTGTGGCGATTGTCACTCAGGTGGTGCATTTAACCCTACCACTTCAATTAGTTTTAGAAACAGTCAGGGTCAAACTGTAAATCAGATTATAGCAGATAGCACTTACAATGTTACAGTTACCATTACGGCAGGAGCAGGAAACCCCAGTAGATATGGATTTCAAGCCATTATGGTGTCTGATTCAGCAAATCAAAATTGTGGATCTTTTTTGAACCTGGGCGCCGGTCAAACTACCAAAACTTTTACCAATGGAAGAATCGCAGTAGAGCATAGCACACCTTCAACTGTAAATAATTTCTCATTCCGATGGAAAGCACCTGCTTATATTCCCGGCTCTACGACACGTTTGTATGTTTCAGGTTTGGCAACGAATGGAAACGGAGGTACAAGTGGAGATGCCAATAATGCAACTTCAATTCAATTAACGGAGACTTTTTTAAACCCTACTTCAATCAATGCCTTTGCAGATCAAGTAGAAATGAGTCTTTTCCCCAATCCTGTTATCAACCAATTACATCTTAAAACAACAGTGGCAAAAGCTATTTCTTCTCATCTTGCTGTTTATAATCAAATGGGACAATTAGTTCACACTGAATTGGTAGAATTACAAGAAGGAGAACAAGTAAATACCTTGGAATTAAGCCAACTTCCAGCAGGTTTGTACAGACTTCAATTGTCTTCATCGAAAGGTCAAATGACTCAATCTTTTGTTAAATTTTAACAAAAGTTCTTAGGATAAGGAGGCCCTAATGTTTTTCATTGGGGCCTTTTTTATGAATCCATAATTTTTGCTCTTTGAATACACCCATTCTAATCAGGAATTGAGAGTTGTAATCCGATTCCCAGTCTAAAGTGAATTTATTCCAACCCATCACAGGGCAATCATGGTCTATTATTTGAATTCTTTCCGGATTGTTCGAAATTTCCCTTAATGCCTTTATCTCGCAAATATTATCTTTGGGAATCAGGGCATTATTCCATATCAAACAGATGATCAAGTATGCAAAAAATGAATAGTATCCTATTTTTTGCTTAGTGAACAACATAGAGCTCTGGTGAATAAAAAAATGAATGATTAGCATCATAGCCCCCAGGGTGAAGGGATGAATCGTATCATATCTGATTAAAAACATTCTGTAAGGTCGGTATCCTCCGAATGGCAACAGGGCGATATATAAAATAAAAAAAATGAAAAAGAAGATATAAGGTTCTAAAGCCTGCCATTTATTTTTAGTATGGAAACTAAGAAAAATCATTTGACAGATGAGTATAAAGATCAGCCATATAAAGATACCCCCTGGGTTGATTAATTGGTTGATTCCCTTATTCAGGAGGTAATACTTTTGGGATAATGGAATTTGCTCCGCAATCGTAGTAGCATTGTATGTGCCTAAATAAAAAGAATAAACGGCAAGTATTACAGGGATAATAAGAAAGGGTAAGTACTTGATTTTCCATATTTTACGGAAATACCAAAATAAAAAACTTAAGAAACAGAAAAGTACAATAAAAGGTGCGTTTAAGGGTCCGCTTAAAACGGTAACCAGTAAACTGCCAATCCATAAGATATGAAATGCCCAATGATATCTTGGAGGCTTACCGAACCAAATGAGTATCAATGGATAAAGACTGATAAATAAAAATATACTTGTGAGAGCATAAAAGAAAGTATAGGTAATTGACTTGTCGATAATTGCCATTTGACCATAGTATTCGCCGGCGTTTTGAAAGAAAACCCAAAATAAACAGGCGCTGAGCCAAAAATATTTTTGGTCTTTAGGAAAATTAAACCCTATGAGAAAACAACAAATAAAAATAAGGCAAGTTTGAATCAAAATCTTACTTATTGCCGAAGCATGGTATAAACTGCTCAAAGGATCGGTAAAATATTGAAGAAAGGGCGGTATATAATTGAAATAAATGTTGTACAGATAATGTCCAAAAAAACGATTGGTATTGTGATAGGTTTTACCCTCAACGATGGCCTTATAACCAAAAGGATCCTCAAATAAAGGGAACATGGAAGGAATGGGTAATACAGATTCAGCAAAATCACCATCTAGGGGATAAGATAAATGTTGGAAATAGCTATAGGTTGAAAGGCAAACAAATACAAATACAAACAAATAAACAGAAGATTGATTATAATTTATTGGTTTGAGCATGATTTATATTCTTCAATTCGGAGAGATATTGCAGAAAAAGGGATAACCCCTCTTTTTTAGACTTATCAAAAGTGAAAGATATAAATTTTGTGTAGTATTCTAAAACGGAAAAATGAGATTCGTAATTATTTTGCCATTGGGCTGCAATATTTTCTATCTCCTTCATTCCCTTGGATAAAGCAAGATTAAAATTTGTAATAAATTCATCTTCCAGTGGTTTATTGCTTACCCAGGCAGCAAAAACAAATGGTTTACCTGTACATTGGTGCCAAACATGGGCTAAATCGTAAAAATAAGTATACCTGGATTCCAAACCAATAGTTCTATCGCCAATTACAACGAGAGCTTCTCCTTCTTCTAGTTTCTTTTCTATGAAATTTTCTTTGGCGTCGCAATAGGCAGGATTTTTTTTCCAGTATTTCTGAAATAAAATCTGGCAAAGGGCAACTGATGTTTTAGATTGGTAATCAAGATATACCTGCTGTATTTCTTCAATTGGATTATTGGAATATAATCCAACTGTTTTAACTGAATCCAATGCACCAATACAGAAATCGCCCATAATATGAGCATCTTTAATTTCTGGTATCAGAGCCACAGGTATTAAGCCTATATCAACCTTGCCTGTCTTAAGTTTTGCCCCGCAAAGTGCAGGATAATCCTCTTCAATTGATATTTTTCCCTCTAAACTGGGTTCGTTTTGCAAACCGTACAAGAAAGGTTTTGAATTCAAATAGGATACAATAGATATTTTAATCAATGCTTTACTCAACTTTATTTTTGGATGACAGGAAGTTCTATAAAAACAGGTTTTGATTCTGAATTGAATTGAAAATGGCTGTAATCTTGTATCGTATTATACAGAGTATCTCTTTCAATAGGAGTTCTGCCAGCTTCTTTGATAAGGCTAACCAATTGTTCGGTTGTTAGGCTGGGATTCTGTTCTTCAGAGCCAGCCATAGAGTAGATTTTTGTACTGTCGTCAATGGTGCCGTCTAAGTCGTCAACTCCGAAAGATAAAGAGAGTTGAGCAGTATTTCTGCCAATCATAGGCCAATATGCCTTGATATGGTCAAAATTGTCCATGTAAATTCTGGCAATGGCATAATTTCTCAGATCCTCGATAGTACTCAATTCAGGTAGATGAGAAAGTTGATTGTTTTTATTTCTGAATTTCAAAGGAATGAAAGTTTGGAAACCTCCAGTCTCATCCTGCAATTTTCTTAATCGCTCCATATGGTCAACCCGATGCGCAAAAGTTTCAATATGTCCATACAACATGGTCGCATTGGATTTATGTCCAAGTTGGTGGAAACACTTATGCATTTCCAACCATTCTTCTGCGCTGCATTTTCCTCCGGCAATCTGTTCGCGGATATGGCTGTCAAAAATTTCAGCACCACCACCAGGCATTGAGTCCAGGCCTGAAGCAATCATAAATGACAAACCTTCTGAATAGCTAAGTTTTGCTTTTTTGAAAATATAATGATATTCAACAGGCGTAAGGGCTTTGATGTGCAACTCAGGACGATGCTCTTTTATTTTTTTAAAGAGGGTACTATAAAACTGTAAATCTTGCTTGGGCACGACTCCTCCAGTTATATGAACTTCAGTAACAGGGAGACCATCATATTTTTTGATGATATCTAAAATCTCATCTACGGATAGTTCCCAACCTTGTTCTCTGTTTTTGATCAATCTTGAATAAGAACAAAAAGTACAGGTGTAAATACAAATATTAGTAGGTTCCACATGAAAATTTCTGTTAAAAAAGGTTTTGTTTCCTTGTTTTTTCTCCCGGATATGATTGGCAAGATTACCCAAATAGCCTAGTGGAGCTTTTGTATAAAGGTGTAAACAATCCTCTTCATGTATTCTTTCCCCAGCAAGAACCTTTTTGCCGATTTGTTGAAGTTGGGAGTCTACTGTATGGGACAATATTTGCATAAATGGAATTTCAAGACAAAAATAAATAAATACATATTCTTCAACAAGCGAAAGAGAATACAGTTCTTGAATTCAAAAAAAAACCTCACAATTAGTGAGGTATTGTAGCCCGTAGGGGAATCGAACCCCTCTTGCAAGAATGAAAATCTTGAGTCCTAACCGATAGACGAACGGGCCATCAGTAAATATTTTACTTTGGTAGCCCGTAGGGGAATCGAACCCCTCTTGCAAGAATGAAAATCTTGAGTCCTAACCGATAGACGAACGGGCCATCATTAGCGGATGCAAATATAGTTTTATAATACATTTTAAGCAAATTATTTTCAAAAAAAATAATTAATTCTTCAGAATAAAAAACTTTAATTTGAAGATTGTATTTATATTTCTGTAATCATATTATTTTGAGGTTTTAAAGAAAATGAGTTTGAAAAAGAGAATTGCAATCAATGGATTTGGTAGAATAGGTAGAATTTTATTAAGGCAAATCCTTCAAAAAAATCAGTTCGATGTAGTATTGATAAATGATTTGGCTGATATTAAAACCTGCGCCCATTTATTTCAATATGACACTTGCAGAGGTGTGTATCCAGGTAAGTTAGAATGCAATGAAAATCAATTAATTGTTGATGGACAGAGAATAACTTTTTTGCAGGAAAAAGAAATATCGGAGCTTCCATGGAATGAGTATAAGGTTGATTTGGTTGTTGAATGCACGGGGGTATATAGAGATAGATTGTCTGCCGAAATGCATTTGGCTAAGGGAGCCAGGCATGTTGTCATTTCAGCACCACCGAAAGATAAAGACATATCAACCCTTGTTTTGGGTGTCAATGATAAATCTTTTTCAGTCTTTCCTCAAATTATTTCAAATGCATCTTGTACCACCAATTGTGCTGCTCCCCTGATTCAAATCATTATGAAATATTATGACATTGAGCAGGTGTACATGAGTACAACCCATTCCTATACAGCTGATCAGAATTTACAGGATGCGCCCCACAAAGACTTAAGGAGAGCCAGAGCTGCTACCCAAAATTTGGTTCCAACCACCACTGGCGCAGCTGAAGCCTTATTTGCCTTATTTCCACAACTCAAAAATAAAATGATTGCAACCTCCGTGAGGGTACCCGTCATTTGTGGTTCTTTATTGGATTTGGTTTTTTTTGTAAAAGATAACACCAAAAATAAATCAGAGCTGAATGCTATTTTTCAGTCAGAGGCAGAAACACATTTAAAGGGAATACTGCGATATAACACAGATCCCATTGTTTCAAGTGATATATTAGGTGATGGCCATTCTGCCATCCTGGATGCTGAACTGACAGAAGTTTCAGGTAATATGATTAAAATAACTGCCTGGTATGACAATGAGTTTGGTTATGCCTCCAGGTTAGCTGATTTATGTGAAATAATATAAACTTATGAAATTAGAAGACTTAGAATTAAAAGGTAAAAGAGTAATCATGAGAGTGGATTTTAATGTACCACTCGATAAAGATTTGAATGTAACGGATGATACAAGAATAAGAGCTGCCTTACCAACAATCAGATACATTTTGGACCAAGGGGCATCTTTGATTCTATTATCGCATTTGGGACGTCCCGAGAAAAAATTAAAAGAGGATGGCAGTATCGATAAAAATAAATTTTCTTTGGCACCCACAGTATCTGTTTTGAGTAAATTACTCGGAATTGAGGTGCATTTCGTAAATGATTGCAAAGGAGATATGGTTGAAACTAAGGTCAAAGCTCTGTTAGCAGGCGAAGTTTTAGTTTTGGAAAATACGCGCTTTTATAAAGAAGAAACCAAAGGTGACCATGAATTGAGCCGCATTTGGTCTACCTATGCTGATTTTTACGTTAATGATGCTTTTGGTGCAGCTCATAGAGAACACGCATCAACTGCGACATTGGCTCGTTTCTTTTCCGAAAATCATAAATCTTTTGGTTTTTTAATGCGAAATGAATTAGAAGCAGCAAACAATTTAATGCACAATCCTCAGAAACCTTATGTTGCCATAATCGGTGGCGCTAAAGTATCAGATAAAATTTTGCTTTTAGATAAATTGCTCGAAATGGCCACAACTATTATCATAGGCGGTGGAATGGCTTTTACACTGATATTGGCCAAGGGAGGTAAAGTAGGAAAGTCTTTGGTAGAAATAGATAAATTGGATATTGCCAAGGCTTTTTTGCAAAAAGCTGAAGAGAAGAATGTAAAAGTTGTCTTACCTGAAGATTCTATTGTTGCCAATCAATTTTCACCAGATGCAGAGACGAAGATTTGTGATAGTTATCAAATAGAGGAAGATTGGATGGGACTAGATATTGGACCCAAAGCAATATTATCTTTTCAATCAGAAATCAAAGGAGCGGGCTCAGTTTTATGGAATGGACCTATGGGTGTTTTTGAAATGGCAGCATTTTCAAAAGGAACCTTTTCGGTCGCAGAGGCAGTTGCAGTGGCAACGCAAGAGGGCGCATTCAGCTTGGTAGGCGGAGGAGATTCAGTTGCTGCCTTGCATCAATCTGGTAAATATGAACTTGTAAGCCATGTATCAACTGGGGGAGGAGCTACACTGGAACTGCTTCAAGGCAATCCTATGCCAGGTATTGAAGCAATCAAGACAGTTGAAAAGCTAAGGTAGGGGCTCTTCTACCTCTGTAATTTTATCTGCGTCTTGTGATTCATTGACTTGAACTTTATTGAGTACAAAGTCAATGATAATTCTCCTGCCCAGCACAAACATAAGAGCCAGTATCATTCCAATCAGCGTACCAATAAGCAAAGACTTTTTTGCATTGGGTATATCTGCTGGTAATGGAAATACAGGCTTGTCAATTGCCTGCAATAATGGAGTTTGTTGCTCCAATGCAATCTTAGCCGCTTCTACATTTTTTATAGACATAAAATAAGCCTCCATCTCTCCACTCAATTTTCTAGCCAAGTATTGTATTTCAATTTTTTCAGCATATTGTCCGCTGGCAGCTAAATTATGTGAATTGAGATAGCTGATATATCCTTTTTCAGCTCCGTCCATTGCTTTTTCTAATGAATCCTTTCTTGCCCTTGCTGCCTTATAAATTCTGTTTTGCTTTTCTATAGATTGCTCAGTGTAATATTTGTTTAACTCGTCGTAAAAGGAATTTACAAAATGATATGAAAATTTTTCATTGGGGGATTTAAATTTTAAGGTCATAATCCCTGCTCGACTAATCTCGTCAAAAAGGTGTGATTTAATTATTTTGGAATGCACGGCCAGAAGAACTGTATTTTCGTCGCGACTAAAAATTTCAGTATTGGCATGCTTGAATTTGACCTTTGCCAGTCTCGATTTTTTTTCTGTCCATATTTTCCTTAACCCAAAAAGATCTATAAAATGGTTAATGAAAAAATCTTCTTTCATGACACCCTTTTCATTTTCTATTTTGATTTTTTTAAACAAGGCTAGCTCTAAAGTTTTTCTTGTTTTGATTAATTCTTGTAAAATAGATTTTCCACCTTCTCCTTTTAAACCCATTTCAGAGCTGATAGAGGATAGTCCTGGCAATCCAAATCCCAAAACCTGCTCTAAAAAAGGCTGATCAGCCCCGGAGGCTTCATTTACAGTAAAGCTGAGATAAGAAGTATAAATTGTGGGTTCTGATTTTTTACTAATGTACATGTAGCCTCCCAAAACAACTCCCAAAAGTATTACGAGCCATGAAAATTTTAGTAATTCAATCAGGTAACGAAATACTAATTTTTTGATCATACCCAATGAAAATGGATTATTTGTACTCATATGTATTAACGTGTAGCTGCATTAATTAAGGCGTAAATAGTCAATCCACTTGTCAGGATACTGAAAGTACTCCTGATGATATTTGTCCAATCAATTGGTTTTTTATTCTCATTCTTAGGTTTGAAATTTTTGGTTTTAGTGTCAACATAAACCATTGAACCCTTCTCCACTTTTGGATATAATTTGAAAAAAAGAAATGCTTTTGCTCTTTTAACACTACCATCAGGATATTTGACATAGACCAGTCTATCTCTACCTCCATTAAAACGATCAATACCAGCAGCATACTCCTTGAGATAATAATTTGCTCTTTTTAATTTGTGAAAAGGAACATTTATGCGAAGAGGATTTTTCATCTGAACAATTTTTTCTTTCGCCAGGATCTCCTCTCTTTCCACCTCTGTGAGTGCCTTCATTAATTTAATTTTCAACTCCAACTCTGCAATTTCTGATTGCTCCTTAATGTAGGGATGATTGACTCTTCCTGCAATGGAAACCAAATCCTTGATTTTGGGTACGGTGATCACGTCCCCTTCTTTGAGCAAATAATTGTAAACGGAGTTACTGTCTTTCAGTACTTCTTGCAGATCTAATAAAACATAGCCATCACCTTTTCTGAATAATTTGGCACCCTCTGCAAAAGCAATAGAAGTGAGACCGCCCGATCTTCGGATCAAATCATGTATTCTTTCCTTTTTCCCAGAAATAGTATAACTCCCTGGAAAATTCACTTCCCCATCAATTTTAATATTTTGTGGAAGTTCAAATGCTTTTGACTGTCTTACAAAAACTTGATCATATGGCTTCATAAGAAAATCGTCGGCTGCTCTGACTTGCAAATCCTCACGAATGGGAAATTGAAATAGTTGAGTTGAAGTAGATCCGTCTTTATTTTGAATTAATCTGGAAATCTCTACATAACTCAAGGCTGCTTCGTTTTTGATTCCATTTGACAAATAAATCAAATCTGCCAAGCTGAGACTGTCACTATGTCTGTATTGACCTGGTTTTCTGATAGCTCCCTCCATTTTGATATTATACTCATCAACAAACTCAGATTTAAATTTAACCTCAATATCATCCAGTACCCGAAGATAAATGTTCGACTCTGATTCTGGAAAGTTGATGATACTATCTGCGTTGATATTGATGTATTGAACGGAGAAATCCGGTTTGATTCTTTTCACATAAATTCTTTCCATCATGGAAGAGAGCATAATTCCAGATTGAACCAAAACATCTTTAATTCTCATATTAGGCTTCAATTCATACTCACCAGCCAATTTTACAGCACCTGAAATAGTCACAAAATTTGAATAAGCCTCTTTTATGGGAGAAATGGTAACAATGTCTCCATTGATTAATTTGAAATCTGAAATAGAATCTTTGATTAAGTCACCCAGATTGATGTCAATAATCATCTCTTCATTGTTTTCATATCTTTTTACCTGAACATTACGATAGTAGGCATCTGCCTCCAGTCCACCGGCATACTGAATGAGTTCTTTTAAATCTTCACCATCTATCAATTCGTAAAAATAGGGTCTTTTTACAGAACCTTTGATATTAACCACTCTTCCAGCTATGGGAACATAGATATAATCATTGTTGGATAGAAAGAAATCATCAGCTATTTTGGGGTTCATGGTAAATTTGTAGATATCCAGAACTCTGGTGGCTTGGGTACCGCTTACTACCTTTATATTACGAACAGATCCGTTTTGATTGGGACCATTAGAAGCAACCAAGGCATTGAAGGCTGTATTGATGGCTGGAATGTTAAAACTACCTGGATTAAAAACTTCACCTGTAATGTTTACTGTGATATTTCTGGAATAGTTGAGCTGTATATCAATCCAACAACCATTCATATTCATGTGATTTGCCAATCTTTCAAAAATAGCTTTTTGAGCGTCGCCAAACTTCATACCTTTCAGATATAAACGTGGAATTTTTAATGTAGGAATGGATAAATCGACATAACCATCGTTCCCCACCCGAACAACCCTACTAAAATCTGCAACACCCCACACATTTATGTTTAATTCATCGTTTTCCTCAAGTTTGTAACTAGGCAAAGCACGCATGTCTCTGGTTCTGGTGAATAGTGAGATACTTTGATCACGGAAAAAATTTTGTCCCCAGATTTTAGCTTCAGGTAGTTTGGATTGTCTTGATTTTGCCAGAATGTCAATATTTTCCTCTTCTTTTTTTAATTTTTCTTTTTCAAGCTCCAACTCAGTTTTTGTTTCTGTTTCACCTTCAGGAGTGGGGTTTGTAGTAGGTTGGGTATTGGGTTGAATGGGTTGTGTATTGGGATCAGCAGTGGAAGGATCAATGGAAATTACAGTGGGGTCAATGATGGGCAAGGGGGGGATTTGTGCCAACAAAGGAGATTGCATTGTAATTGTACAAATCAATAGGAAAAATAATCGTTTCAGGTGTGCTCGCCCCATCATAAGCATATTTTTATCTTTATGAATATTGTTTTTTATAGTACTCTGTATAAGAACCACTGGTGATATTTTCCAACCATTCCTCATTCTCTAAATACCAGGCTACTGTTTGTCTCAACCCCTCCTCAAATTGAATGCTTGGAAGAAAACCTAATTCGTTGTGAATCTTGGTTGCATCAATGGCATATCTTCTGTCATGTCCGGGCCTATCTTTGATAAATCGAATAAGTTCTCTTGAACTTCCTTGTGTTTTACCCAAAAAGGAGTCGCATATGTCACATAATAAATGGACCAAATCAATGTTTTTCC
Source organism: uncultured Saprospiraceae bacterium (assembly GCA_964574485.1). Classification (GTDB taxonomy): domain Bacteria; phylum Bacteroidota; class Bacteroidia; order Chitinophagales; family Saprospiraceae; genus Saprospira. The sequence goes on from CAZNNX010000020.1 coordinate 20,317, forward strand.
ATTCGTTGTGCCCACCAATATTGTAAGTTTCTAAAAATTTACCCTGATGAAAAACTAAATCTATGGCAGCAGCATGATCTTTTACCCAAAGCCAATCTCTGGTATATTTTCCATCCCCGTAAATAGGAAGTGGTTTGCCGGTTTTGATATTATGAATACATAAAGGAATTAACTTTTCAGGGAATTGGTTGGGGCCATAATTATTGGAACAATTGGAAATCACAACGGGTAAGTCGTAGGTATGGCCATAAGCTCTCACAAAATGATCCGAACTGGCTTTCGATGCAGAATAGGGTGATCTGGGATCATAGGAGGTTTCTTCAGTAAATAATCCTGTATCTCCCAAACTGCCATAAACTTCATCTGTTGATATATGGTAAAATCTTTTACCCTCTTTGTTTTCCTTCCATTGATCTCTGGCGGCATTTAACAGGTGTAAGGTTCCTACCACATTGGTTTCTACAAAGGCAATCGGATTGGAAATAGATCTGTCAACATGAGATTCTGCAGCCAAATGAATGATGCCATCAAAAGAATGTTTTTGAAACAAATCCTGAATAAATAACATATCTCTGATATCACCTTTTACGAAATGGTAGTTGGGAGCATTTTCTATGTCTTTCAAATTTTCTAAATTTCCAGCATAGGTAAGCGCATCCAGGTTAATAATTTCGTAGGATGGATATTTCTCAAGGAATAACCGTACAACATGGGAACCAATAAATCCCGCACCGCCTGTTATCAGTATTTTTTTTGTCGACATGTATTTTTATTTTACTACGTCTTTGAAATATTCATAAGTTTTCTGGATGCCTTCGGTTCTTCCTATGGTTGGCTCCCATTGTAAGATTTCTCTGGCTAAGCTGATATCTGGCCTTCTTTGTTTGGGATCATCCGTAGGTAAAGGCCTGAAACTTAATCTGCCTTTGCCCACCAAGCGAATGACTTCCTCAGCAAAGTCTTTGATAGTTATTTCGTCAGGATTTCCAATGTTGACAGGCAAATGATAATTGCTCATCAACAATCTGAAAATACCTTCTACCAAATCGTCAACATAGCAGAATGAACGGGTTTGAGATCCATCTCCAAAGACGGTTAGTTCCTCATCTCTTATGGCCTGAGCAAAAAAAGCAGGCAAGGCTCTGCCGTCATCTACTCTCATTCTGGGTCCGTAGGTGTTGAAGATTCTTACAATTCTTGTTTCCAATTGATGAAAATTATGATAAGCCATTGTAATTGCCTCCTGAAATCTTTTGGCTTCATCATAGACACCTCGGGGTCCAATCGGATTTACATTTCCCCAATAATCTTCTTTTTGAGGGTGTACTACCGGATCTCCATAAACCTCTGATGTTGAAGCAATAAGCATTCTCGCATTTTTGGCCTTAGCAAGTCCCAATAAATTGTGAGTGCCCAGTGAACCAACCTTTAAGGTTTGAATAGGCATTTTTAAATAATCAATGGGACTTGCCGGTGATGCAAAATGCATGATATAGTCAATCTTTCCGGGAACGTGAACAAACTTGGACACATCATGATGATAGAATTCAAATCGATTGGAAGGAAACAGATGCTCTATATTGGATAAGCTACCAGTAAGTAAATTGTCCATACCAATGACATGCATTCCCTCTGCCAAAAATCTATCACAAAGATGTGAACCAAGAAAACCAGCAGCACCGGTTATCAATACTCTTTTCATGCCAAATTATTGTTTTATCGTTTTTCTACCTACACTTTCATAATAAAAACCAAGTTCATTCATCTGTTCCATACTGTAGATATTTCTTCCGTCAAAAATGGTCTTGGATTTTAAATGATTGCACAGTTTTTGAAAGTCAGGTGTTCTAAATAAATTCCATTCAGTTAAAATCAGTAAAGCATCAGCATCAGTTAATGCATCGTAGGGATTCTCAGCGTATTGTATTGAATTACCAAATATTTTTTTGATATGATCCATTGCTTCAGGGTCATAACAGCAGACGGTTGCTCCCAAAGCTAATAAACCATTTATAATATGTAAGGAAGGAGCTTCTCTGATATCATCAGTATTGGGTTTGAAAGACAATCCCCAGATTGCAAAAAGCTTTCCAGCTAATTCATTGTTGTAGTAGTTTTGTAATTTTTCAACCATGATCTGTTTTTGAAGGGTATTAACCTGCATAACAGATTTTAATATTTTAAAATCATAATCGTATTCTTCGGCTGTTTTGGCTAAAGCCTGTACATCTTTTGGAAAACAACTTCCTCCATACCCAATGCCAGGAAATAGAAATCTTTTGCCAATTCTTAAGTCTGAGCCAATACCTAAGCGTACGTCATCAACATTAGCACCAACCCTTTCACATAAATTTGCAATTTCATTCATAAATGATATGCGTGTGGCCAAATATGAATTTGCCGCGTATTTTGTCATTTCTGCCGAGCGTTCATCCATAAAATAGATGGGGTTGCCCTGTCTAACAAAAGGTTCGTATAGTTGTTTCATTAAAGCTTGTGCCTTTGGAGATGTAGTGCCCACCACAACCCGATCAGGCTTCATGAAATCTTCAACTGCAACTCCCTCACGAAGAAATTCAGGGTTGGAGACAACGTCAAACAACTGGGGATCTAAATGCTCTGCCAAAGCAGCATGCACTCTTTCTGCCGTACCTACAGGAACAGTACTCTTGTCAACGATTACCTTGTAATTTGTAATCATTTTACTAAGATCACGTGCTACACCCAAGATATAGGAAAGATCAGCTGATCCGTCTTCACCCGGTGGGGTAGGAAGCGCAAGAAAAATAATGTCTGCATGTGCTACAGCCTTTTGTAGGTCAGTGGTAAAATGCAAGCGACCTGCTTTTGTATTTCTTTCGAAAATATGTTCCAGTTCTGGCTCATAAATGGGGAGTTGGCCACTTTGAAGCATTTGTACCTTTTCTTCATTTATATCAACACAAAGAACATGATTACCTGTTTCTGCGAAGCATGTTCCTGAAACAAGTCCCACGTATCCTGTGCCAATCATAGAAATATTCATAATGGGAATTTAGGTTTAAATGATTTTGGCAAATATAATGTAATTTTGCTTAATACTAAGGGAATCATCTGGGTTTTGGGATTTTAACATTTCAAGTTGCCTTAGAAATACAAATTGATTTATGATAAAAATACGCTGCATTAGCATATGCTTTTTTAATATCTTCTTTTTAGGGAGTATAACTTTGGCTGCTCAGTGTTTGGTGGTCGACTCAAAAATTTCTGATACCAGTGGCATTTCAAAAGATATTCAAATCATTGAATCAAAGTTGGGACCCTTTCCCGATAGTTTATTTCAGGCTTTACGTGTTTTGGAATTGACCTACTACTCAACCAATGAACAAGATGAATTGGATACAAATTGTCTGCATAAAGGTGTTATGATACTCCATGAATCTGTAGTTTCAGAGGTTCAGGCGCTTTTTAAAAAATGTTTAGATATTCGATTTCCTATCAAAAAAATTGTTCCTGTAAACTTATACGGATTGAATGAAGACAGCACCGGATGGAATGATTTGGTCTCTATGTATGACAACAACAGCTCGGCCTTTAATTTCAGGCGGAAAACCTTTTCTTCGGAATGGTCACCTCATGCATTCGGAACTGCCATAGACATCAATCCTCTTTGGAATCCTTATATCTCTTATCAGGACAGTGCCGTAGTTGTTTTGCCACAGGGATCAAAAAGAGATCTTCTTAAATCGGGTTGTATCAGTCGGTTTAATATAGTAGATTTTTTTGATGAGATAGGTTGGGTTTGGGGGGGAAGATGGTCAAATCCAGAGGATTGGCAACATTTTGACAAAAGGCCAGACCGATCCCTCAAACATTATTTGTTAAAGGATGCTGAACTTAAATCTGAATTAATAGAGCAATCTGACGGATCCATTCGCGTCAATTTAGCTGAAAGAACAAAGCCGGGTATCCAAAGGAATCCAATTTGGTTCCACACAAATTTACCTTTTCAAATGAACCGTCTGAATCGCTGTCAAGAGTTTAAAAACAAGTTGAAAATCAGTAAAAAGCCCGATACCTCAAAACAGTTTACCACTGTTGTATGGAAACAGCTGTCAACTAAGTGCGGTGTAAAACAAGCTTCTTTTTTTCTTCGAGGGGCATTTGGAACTGAAGATTTTAAGGATCCAAACCTGAGGAATTATGTCCAAAAACAATTTGATAATCCGATGGTCTGGAAAGAAATGGACTTGGGAGAGAAGGTCCTGTGTCACTTTCAGAAAGAAAATTTACTCATGACGCCTGATGATTTTTCACAAATGCGCATTATAAAAGCCAACAGTGACGGCCTCTATTTTAGCTACTTAAAGGATCAAATGATTTTAAATGAAAATGTAAGTCTCTACAGTGCAGGTCAATCAATTCACAATTGGATTGCAAAAATGAATTTAGAGGAGCAGAAGCTATTGTTGTTGGATTTGTATCAGTCATTGTCAGCTAAGACCTAAATGTTAATATTTACAGAATTTTTTTCTAAATTCGCAAAAAAAAGAGTTGGATCCAAATGCTTCAAATCAAGAAATGCTTAGCGTTTCTCAAGATCAAAATGCCTTGTTGTTTACACAACAGATGCAAATTGATTTGCTTTTGGAAATAACCCAAGCCATCAATTCCAATATCAGGTCTGAGGAATTATTCCAGTTATACGCTCAGATGCTGCAATCAAAAATGGGGTATCAAAGATTCGCATTCTACATTAGAAATTTTACACAATACACAGATTTTATCTTCAATAGTAATTTTGAAAAAACATGGACCTGTGCAGCTTACCATGGAGTTGAACCAAGTTTGATCAAAATGGACATATTGGATTACCTGTATCGGTTTCAGGAACCTGCGATTATGGATGAGTCTCAGCATTCCCTTTTGTCAAAGTTTAAATATATCATACCGATTTATCATAAAACCTTTCCCATTGCTTACACGCTCATTTCCGAGATGTCCGGCGATTCTCAAAAAAGATTTCACGAACCTGTCAAATTTATCTCTGCCGTATCGAATATAATTGCAGTTGCAATTGAAAATAAGCGTCTGTTCAAAAAGCATATGGAACAGGAAAAAATGCGACAAGAGGTAGAATTGGCCGTTCAGGTGCAGAATATGTTATTGCCCAATGAACTTCCCAAAAACGAAACCTATGAATTTGATGGTGTGTATAAGCCACATGAGGGTGTCGGAGGAGATTATTATGATTTTATCGAGCTCAATTCCAATGAAATAGCCTTTTGTATTGCTGATATCTCAGGAAAAGGAATCGCAGCCGCCCTATTGATGTCAAATTTTCAAGCGAATTTGCAGTCTTTGGTGAATAGAAAATATCTATCTGTTCCAGAGTTCGCACAACAATTAAATGAACGCGTTTTAAAAACAACAAAAGGGGATAAATTCATTACTTTTTTTATTGCCCGCTATCACAGATATAAAAAAATACTACGATATATCAATGCCGGTCATAATCCACCCTTTATGATTTCGGGAGGAAAAGTTCAGTTTTTAAGAAGAGGCTGTACGGTTCTGGGTGTATTTCCCACACTGCCTAAAATAGAGTGGGGGGAAATTGAATTGAAAGAGGATAGTTTCTTTTTTCTTTATACCGATGGTCTGACTGATTTAAAAAATGATATGGGCGATTATTTTGACGAGGAAAAATTATTGGAATTTACCATGGATAATCAACAATTGCCGGTGGCTCAATTCAATGCAAAATTATTGGAACATTTAGATGAGTTTAAAGGAGATTTGGGTTTTCCAGATGATATTTCTTTTTTAAGTGGAAAAATATTTGTCGATAAATTTGCTGAAAAATAAGACTTGATTTAACTAGTTCCACCTTTCTTTGTTATTCAAAAAAACACAACATGTTAAAATTTTTATTTTTACTTTTTTTTGGTTACCTACTGTATAATTACATACTCAAACCTATGTTCTCCGGATTCGTAGACCAACCCAGAAATCAGCAATTTAACCAATTTCAGGATATGTTTTACAGGATGAAACAGCAACAGGAACAAATGAAAAATCAACAACAGTTTTATCAGCAGTCTGATCCCAAAAAATCAAATTCCAGAAAAGATTCAAATGAGGATTATATCGATTATGAGGAAGTAAAAGATTAATCATAATTTTCACTCTTTATTAGTCAATTAATGCTTACCAATTATTTATTTTTGCCCAAAATTTAAACCAATCTATATGAGTGTTCTTCAACATCCCGACAGATTTATCAATAGGCATATTGGACCCAATGCCAAAAGTACTCAAGAAATGCTGGATACAATTGGTGTTTCTACTATAGACCAACTTCTTGATGAAACCATACCTGAGTCTATCAGAAGAAGGTCGCCCATGCAACTTCCTGCGCCACTTTCAGAATTTGATTATTTGAACCAGCTCAAGCAAACAGCTTCTAAAAATAAAATATTCAAAAATTATATTGGACAAGGTTATTATGGTACCATAACACCTTCCGTAATCTTAAGGAATTTATTTCAAAATCCAGGTTGGTATACCCAATACACGCCCTACCAGGCAGAAATTGCACAGGGACGTTTAGAATCTTTACTGAATTTCCAAACCTTGGTTTGCGAAATGACAGGTCTTCCAGTAGCCAATGCCTCACTTCTGGATGAAGCTACCGCTGCCGCAGAAGCCATGACTATGTTTTATGGCTTGAGAAATAAGAGGCCGAAAGACGAGCCAGTCACTCATTTTTTAGTGGCTAAAAATGTCTTTGTTCATACTTTGGATGTTCTAATTACAAGAGCGGAGCCATTGGGCATCAAAATTATTGTGGCAGAACCAGAGGAAATGATTTTGAATCAGGATGTTTTTGGACTTTTGCTTCAATATCCTGCAGAAGATGGCTCAGTCTCAGATTACAGTCAATTGATTTCTGAAGCCAAAGAAAAAGGAATTTATGTTGCTGTAGCTGCTGACATGATGAGTTTGGCTTTATTAACTCCTCCTGGCGAATGGGGCGCTGATGTGGCCCTTGGAAATACACAAAGATTTGGAGTGCCTATGGGATTTGGCGGACCACATGCAGCTTTTTTTGCAACGAAAGAGGAATATGTTAGAAATATTCCAGGCAGAATTATTGGTATTTCTCAAGATGTAAATGGCAACAGAGCGCTTAGAATGGCTCTTCAAACCAGAGAACAACATATCAAAAGAGAAAAGGCCACCTCTAATATTTGTACCGCACAGGCACTGCTTTCCAACATGGCTGCCATGTATGCAATTTATCACGGTGCAGAGGGAATTAAAAAAATTGCTTCAAGAATTCACAGAATTACACAGCTCGTTGCAGATGAGCTTAAGAAAATGGGATTATCCATTTTGAATACCCATTTCTTTGATACAATTAGAATTGACTTGGGAGATGCAGAGAGACAGTCAAAATTAAAACAAATTGCTGCTGCTCGACAAACAAATTTTTACTATCCTTACCAAAGATACGTACAGATTTCTATTGATGAAACTACTAACCTGCAGGATGCAATGCAGATTTTGCAAATTTTTGCTACTCTGCAAGCTGTTGATTTAGAACCGATAAGCCAGTTGGAATTGGTATACAGCCAGCCTGGAAAACCTTCCTTGCCAGAGTCTTTAATCAGAAGATCTTCATTTCTTCAACAGGAAGTTTTTATGAATCATCAATCTGAAAGTCAATTGATGCGTTATATCAAGAAATTAGAGAATAAAGACTTATCTCTTGTGCATTCCATGATTTCACTGGGTTCTTGTACAATGAAATTGAATGCAGCTACAGAATTAATTCCTGTAAGCTGGGACGAATTTTCCTCCATCCATCCATTTGCACCTGAGGATCAGATTGAAGGATACAAACAGATAATCTCTGAGTTGGAAACCTATCTTTGCGAAATCACAGGATTTACGGCCTGTTCCTTGCAGTCCAATTCGGGAGCTCAAGGAGAGTATGCCGGGCTTTTAACGATAAGAGCTTATCATCTGGCTAATTCAACTGCACATAGAACTATAGCCCTGATACCTTCTTCTGCACATGGAACCAATCCGGCCTCTGCTGTTATGGCCGGTATGCAGGTAATCGTTGTAGCCTGTGATGAAAGAGGAAATATCGATTTAAATGATCTGAAGCAAAAAGTAGAATTGCATAGCAGTCAGCTTGCCTGCTTGATGGTAACCTATCCCTCAACTCATGGTGTTTTTGAAACCGCTATCAAAGATATTTGTTCTCTTATCCATGAGCATGGAGGATTGGTTTATATGGATGGGGCCAACATGAATGCTCAGGT
>CAZNNX010000021.1:0-21908 GCA_964574485.1 uncultured Saprospiraceae bacterium
ATCACGCAAGGCTTGCACCAGGTAGCCCAAAAATTAAAAACCTGTGTCTTAGAGATTTCTTTTTTTAAGTAAAGTGAATCAAAATGTGTAAAATCAACCCAATGCACTTCAGAATGAAAGCTGCTATCTTTTATTGGAAACCATGTATTGATCTGAGCTACAAGGCGAAGCGGGAAAATTTCAAAATAAAGAAGAATGAAAAAGATTCTAAATAAAATTTGATTCATATGAGTTTATAATAAATTGTAAAGGTGTTCTGTATTTTACTTATTTTTGCTTGATTCAAAAAATAAAATGAACGGCTTTGAAAGCCCAAAAACGAAAAAGATATGAAACCACTCATAGAATGTGTACCCAATTTTAGTGAAGGTAAAGATATGCAAGTAATTCAACAAATTACAGATGCAATTCGTTCGGTTGAAGGAATAAAATTACTGCATGTTGATCCGGGAAAAGCGACCAACCGCACCGTAGTAACTTTCGTTGGCGAACCAGCACAGGTTGTTGAGGCAGCCTTCAGAGGAATACAAAAAGCTGCTGAGCTAATTGACATGTCTAAACACAAGGGAGAACACCCAAGAATGGGAGCAACAGATGTTTGTCCTTTGATTCCCATTGCTGGCATCAGCATGGAAGAAACGGTTTTTTGGTCAAAAAAACTGGCTGAAAAGGTAGGAAATGAGCTGGGTATTTCTGTTTTTCTTTACGAATATTCAGCTACTGATATCAGATGGAAAAATTTGGCCCAAATCAGAGCGGGAGAATATGAAAAAATGGCATCCAAATTAGCTACAGATGATTTTATACCCGACTTTGGACCTAGAAAGTTGAATGAAAAATCAGGTGTCACAGCAATTGGTGCCCGCGACTTTTTAATTGCCTACAATGTTAATTTGAATACAACTTCTGAAAAAAGAGCAAACAGTGTGGCCTTTGACGTAAGAGAAGCCGGCAGAATAGCGAGAGAAGGATCCACCCCTGGGGGGAAAATTCTGAAAGATGATCAAGGAAACAGCATAAAAATTCCCGGAAAATGTAAAGGGGTAAAAGGTATCGGCTGGTACATTGAAGAATATGGCATTGCTCAGGTTTCCATGAATATTACGAATGTCAATTTGAGTCCATTGCATGAGGTTTTTGAAGCATGTTGCCAGTCGGCTCTTGACCGTGGAATGCGCGTTACTGGTTCAGAGTTGGTCGGGTTGATTCCCTTACAAATATTGATCGATGCAGGAAAGTACTTTCTTTGGAAACAGAAAAGGTCTACAGGAATCGCTGAGTCAGAAATTTTAAAGATTGCTATTAAATCTCTTGGTTTAGACGAGTTAGCTCCCTTTCATCCCAAGGAGAGAATTATTGAATACTTACTGGAAGATCTCAACAAAAAACCCCTGATTCAAATGAATTTGGCTGCTTTTGCTGATGAAACCGCTTCGGAAAGTATGGCTCCGGGTGGCGGTTCCATTTCTGCCTATCTGGGTAGTTTGGGGGCATCACTGGCCACTATGGTTGCCAACCTGTCAGCCCAGAAAAAAGGATGGGAAGACAGATGGAAAAGTTTTAGCGACTGGGCAGAAAAAGGTCAGATAATGAAACAAAAATTACTTGATCTGGTAGATGAAGATACTGCTTCCTTCAATGGTATCATTGATGCCATGCGTTTACCAAAATCTACCGATGATGAAAAAACAGCCCGAAAAAAGGCCATCGAACAGGCAACAAAATATGCAGTGGAAGTACCCCTACAAGTAATGAAAATTTCCCTTTCCTGTTTTGAATTCATTGAAACCATGACAAGAAATGGCAATCCAAATTCAATCACTGATGCCGGGGTTGCAGCCCTAAGTTGCAGGTCTGCTGTATGGGGTGCTTTTTTAAATGTTAAGGTGAATGCCCTAGGTCTGGAAGATAAAACCTATGTTGATCAAATTTTGGCTGAGGGAGAAAAAATGGTTGCTGAGGCGATGAACTGGGAACAGAAAATCATCAAACAAGTACATGAAAGTTTAGATAAAAATGGATAAAACCCGAATAGATAAATGGTTATGGGCTGTACGCATTTTTAAAAGCAGAACACTGGCTGCCGATGCATGTAAAAACGGCAGGGTGAGATTGGGCGGAAATTTATTAAAAGCATCATCCTTTGTACATAAAGGTGATTTGATCTCAGTAAAAAAAGATCAGTTTAATCTTCAGTTCAAAGTAATTGAAATCATAGATAAAAGAGTTTCTGCCAAGCTAGCCGAGCCCTGTTACGAAAATCAAACCAGTTCTGAAGAATTAAATAAATTTAAATCCTGGTTTATGGCAGCACGTGTTCATGAATACAGAGATAAAGGTTTGGGGCGCCCTACAAAAAAAGATAGAAGGGAAATTGACCATTACAAACTACCCGAAGATGAAAATCTAAATCCATCAGATGATTTTTTTGATTTTGAATGAACCATATATTGTAAACATTGTTTTCCTTATTAAATTTAATTTGAATGGTGATTGACCCGGAAATACTTGAAGCTTCTTTTACTCAGAAAGGAAAAGATTTATTATCCATTTCCTACGAAAAGCCTGTATTTTTAGTATTTCTAAGACATTTTGGATGTACTTTTTGCAGAGAAGCCCTCGCCGATATCAGCAATATTGCTCATGACATAGACGACTTGGACGTTCATACTATTTTTGTTCATATGTCAACGGAAGAATTAGCAATTGAAATCCTTTCCAAATATAATCTTAGCCAGTATGATCATATCTCTGATCCTGACATGAGTTTATATGAATATTTTGGTCTGTCCAAGGGTAATTTTGGTCAACTTTATGGTCTAAAAGTGTGGCTTCGAGGATTAAAAGTTGGTTTAATTGATGGTCATGGCGGGCCCCAGGTTAAAAAAGAATTTGGAAGTACTGCCCAGCTACCCGGAATTTTTATTATTTACAAAGGAAAATTAATCTGGGGCTATAATCACAAAAATGCCAGTGACAGACCAGATTATGTACATTTTCTCAGAGAAGCTCTGGCAAAGATTACCAATTGATTTTCCTATTAAATTTGTTACTTTTTTAGGAGTGATGCCTGGTAAAGAAGCTCCACCTCCGCATTCTTAACATTTAAGTAGGCATCCAAATACAACAACTCCGTTTTTATCGCTGCAGCCTGAATTGTTCTGAAAGCATAATAATTGAGCAAACCTGAACTGAATCTTTCAGAAGCGATCTCCAAATTCTTTTTACTATTTTCAATCAACCTGTTGCTGAAGGTAAAGATCTGACTGAGGTTTTTATATTGTTTAAAGGCAATTTGAAGCGATTGACTTAATTTTCTTTCGAGATCCAAATATTGATTCTCGGCAATTTCTCTTTTTATTTGCGCATTGGCAATAGCCCTTCTTATTTTTCCCCCATTATATAAGGGATAGATAAAATTAAAATTTAATCCGCCATTAAATGTTGATCCACCCTTCCATTCATCTGCAATTAGAGGTTCTTTCCCAGATACCCGAGTCAGGTTGAACTGCTCGCTGATGTTTGATGACAATGTTATTTTGGGATATAAGGCAGTTTTTTGAATACTATATTCCAGATCAACCAAAGCTTTTTTAACCTGCTCCTGTTTAAACAAAAAATTATTTTTTTTCATCGATTCCAGATAATCGTTGAATTCACGCTGATCAAAAACCAATGGAAGTTTTGTATCTATTTCTACCTTTTCGTTAGGATCTAATCCTGCCAGTAATAAAAGATTTTGCAGGGAAAGCTCGTATTGGTTGGTTTGAATGATCAATTGGATAGAATCTGATAATCGAGCATCAAATAACTGAAGTAAATCAAAACTACCTGCTTGACCGTATTCATTTTTCGCAAGAACATAATTCAATTTTTCATTAGTTAATTGTAGATTTTGCTCCAAAAACTGAATTTTCTTTTTCTGAATCAGGGCTGTGTAATATGCCTTGGAGATTTGAGATAACAATTGATCTAAAAAATAGGAGGCATCCCATTGTGTTTGCTCAGTAAATAGTTCTAATCTGTTTTTATTTAATTTTACCTTACCCCCTTCGTAAAGTGTCCATTGCAAATCAACTCCCAGGGTGTTATTCGTGCCAATGACATTGGCTCCGTTTAAAAAGGAAGTTGGATTATTGATTCGATTATAATTATTGACCTGGGCTAGAGATAAATTGATGGAAGGTAAAAGTCCTGCTTCACCCCATTTATTGTTATTTTCTGCTATCCTTTGTAATAATTGTAAATTTTTATATTGAAAAGAATTATCGATAGATAATTGTACCCAATCAGAAAGTTGATAAATTTTTTGTGCTTGTGTATTTGAAAACAACAAGACAACCATAAATACAATAAGATTATATTTCTTCATTACTTTCCTTCATTATTACCAAAAGTTGTTGCGCACTGATGACCTGATTCTCTTCAACCAATACATGTTCTACGACTTCATCCTGGTTGGCAACTATACTATTTTCCATCTTCATAGAAACCAAAATCATTAAAGGTTCACCTGCCTTAACTGATTGTCCTTCTCTTACAAAAATCTTTTTAATTTGACCCGGCATCGGGCTCAGATAATTTCCATTCTCCTTTTCCTTTATTCTAATTGGATACCTCTCCATCAGACGAATTTTCAATGCCTTTCCTTGTACCTGAACATGATAAACTGCATTTTTTTCATCAAAAAACAGAGAAATATTTTTCTGAATATCCTCAATTTGAACTCGAATAGAATTTTCATTGATGCTCAGGAGTTGAGCAGTATATGTTTTATCCTGTAAAGAAAAAATTATTTTTTGCCCTTCCAACTGATAAGAAATTTGCAAATCTTCATCATGAATCCTTAGGTTCAGGCTAAAATCACTGAATTTTACATTTCTGTAACCAGAATAGAGTATTGAATTTTTTTGATTCAGTAGCTGCTTTCTGTACATTAACAATACAGCTGCAAGATACCAGGGAAGGTCTCGGGAAGGAGCATCAGGTACAAAATTATTGACAAACCCAGTGTCGTAAGACCCATCAATAAACTTGTCATTTTGCAAAATCTGTAATAAATAATGAATATTGGTACCAACACCCAAACAAACCATATTTTCAAGCACAAATCTCATTTTATGAATAGCTTCTGTTCTATTCTCTGCTTTCATAATTAGTTTGGCAATCATTGAATCATAATGAACTCCAATTTCAACTCCGGTTTTCACACCTGATTCTACTCTAAGACCCTCTACTTGTGGTACAAACCATTTAAAAATATTCCCTGTTTGAGGAATAAAATGATCCAGAGGATTTTCAGCACAAATTCTTAATTCAATCGCATATCCGTGAAAATCTATCTGATCTTGTTTCTGAATTAATTTTTGACCTGCGGCTATTTTGATTTGTTCTGCTACAATATCCAAACCGCAAATTTCTTCTGTCACGGGGTGCTCGACCTGTAATCTGGTATTTACCTCTAAAAAATAAAAGGATTGGTCCTGGTAGATAAATTCTACAGTACCAGCACTGTAATAGCCCAATGAAGAAGCAAAACGGGAAGCTAGTTCACAGATTTCTTTTCTTAAAGCAGCGTTAAGTACGGGAGACGGACTTTCTTCAATTATTTTCTGGTATCTTCTTTGGATGCTGCATTCTCTTTCACCCAAATGAACGAGATTTCCAAACTGATCGCCTAAAATTTGCACTTCAATATGTCGGGGTCTTTCCAAATATTTTTCCAAATAGACCTGATCATTTCCAAAAGCCAACAGTGCCTCTCTTTTGGCCGATTCCAGCATGGCGCTAAAATCCGTTTCAGATTGTACTATTTTCATTCCTTTCCCACCACCACCCGCAGCTGCTTTGATCAATAGAGGAAATCCAATTTCCTTTTTGACAATTGAAAGCGAGAGGGAATCATCATAAACTAAGGCAGGTAAAATAGGCAGGCCAAATTGTTTTGCCTGTTCTCTCGCCCTGACTTTGTTACCCAAAAGTTCAATGATATTTGGATTGGGCCCAATCCAAATGAGCCCCGCCTCAAGTACTGCCTGTGCGAACAATGCATTCTCAGAGAGAAATCCATACCCAGGGTGTACAGCATCCACTTTTAGATCCAGGGCAATCTGAATAATTTGGCTAATGTTTAGATAGGTTTCGGCTAAACTATCCCCATGGAGTAAAACTGAGGTTGAAGCACGAGCAACAAAGGGTAAATCAGCATCATATTTAGAAAATATGGCTACTGTTTGAATGGACATTCGCTCTGCAGTTCTCATGATTCGCTCTGCAACTTCAGAACGGTTTGCTATGAGTATTTTGTCTATTTTTTTCATAGAAATAAAATAAAAAAGCCTGACTATGTTCATTAGTCAGGCTTTAGAGTCGGGGTTGCAGGACTCGAACCTGCGACCACCTGGTCCCAAACCAGGTACGCTACCAACTGCGCTAAACCCCGGGTTGAACAAGAATATGGCGGAGGAAGCGGGATTCGAACCCGCGGTACAGTTTCCCGTACGACAGTTTAGCAAACTGTTGGTTTCAGCCACTCACCCATCCCTCCAAGCATACGCTTATGTCAAGACATCTTTTTCAAAACGTGGATGCAAATATATAGCTATTTAGTAATTATTAAAACAAAGCAACAAAAAAATATAAGTATTTTTAAAAAAGCCCCTAATAACGTATCTTTGGAGATCTATTCACGAAATTGGATTCCCATGAAGATTTTAACAGAATTATATGCAAAGTATGCCGATGAAATTTTAAATCATAGACAACATCTGCACCAATTTCCTGAATTATCTTATCAGGAGTTTGAGACCCAAAAATATATTTTACAATTTCTTTCCCATACAAAGGTTGATGATTACGGAAAGCTTGCCAATACGGGAGCCTGGGCTCTTATTAAAGGAAAATCCAGTGCCAAATCTGTAATTCTAAGGGCTGATATAGACGCCTTACCTATACAGGAGCAAAATGATGTTCCATACAAATCAAAAAACAACGGAGTTATGCATGCCTGCGGACATGATGTGCATAGTTCATGTGCCATGGGGGCGATACGTTTGCTACTTGAAATGAAAGATCAACTCGAGGGAGATGTCTTTGTACTTTTTCAACCGGCAGAAGAAAGATTACCTGGTGGTGCCACTCTTGTAATTGAGGAAGGCTGGTTACAAAAATGGAATTCCAATGCCATTTTTGCCCTTCATGTTGAACCAGAAATGGAGATAGGTAAATTCGGTATAGGCCCCGGCCCTTTTATGGCAGCCTCAGATGAGTTATATATTCAAATCTTTGGAAAAGGAGGACATGGTGCCAAACCTCATAAAACCATAGATCCAATAGCTGTTTCTGCTGATGTTATTAATAACTTGCAAAAAATTGTTAGTAGAAAAGCAAATCCCCTCTACCCTACAGTAGTTACCATAGGAAAAATAAACAGCAACGGAGGAGCTACCAATATTATTCCAGATTCTGTATCCTTGGAGGGCACCTTGCGAACTTT
The DNA here is from genome assembly GCA_964574485.1 of uncultured Saprospiraceae bacterium. Taxonomy (GTDB): domain Bacteria; phylum Bacteroidota; class Bacteroidia; order Chitinophagales; family Saprospiraceae; genus Saprospira. The sequence continues at coordinate 7,496 of CAZNNX010000021.1, forward strand.
TAACGAAGAATGGCGACAGGAAGCATATCAATGGATCCAAGAAATAATAGAACATACTTGCCAGGCCTATGGTGCCAAGTCCGAAATTGAGATAAAAAGAGGATATCCGGCACTTATCAACGATGAAAAACTGTATCATCAAACTGAAAAAATACTAGAAATGCAGTTTGGTAAAAGTTCGATACAACATATGCCAGCCAGAATGGGGGCTGAAGATTTTGCATTTTACAGCGAACTAATGCCGGCAAGTTTTATTAGATTAGGCAGTCAGAATCCAAATAAAACAGCAATTCATACTGCCACCTTTGATATACATGAAAAAGCATTAGAAACAGGTTCAATTGCACTCGCGAGCCTTGCTCTTCATTATCTATCATCTATTTAAACGGCAGAACGGGAATCTGCCAATCGATTTCCTTTATATTTTTTGACTTCAGATAATGATTGGTTTGTGAAAAGTGTTTGGAACCTTGAAATCCATTACCAGCTAAGGGTGAAGGATGTGTAGCCTCCAATACCAAATGTTTGTTATCATCAATCCACACTTTTTTACTTCGGGCAAAATTTCCCCACAATAAAAAAACAAGGTTTGTCCTTTTTTGAGATAGTTTACGAATTACAGCATTAGTAAAGTATTCCCAACCCATTTTACTATGAGATCCAGCTTCATTTTCTCTTACTGTTAATATGGCATTTAAAAGCAAGACCCCCTGGTCTACCCAATATTCCAAACATCCATGGCCGGGCATTTGAAAACCTTCTATATCATGAAATAATTCTTTATAAATATTACGTAATGACGGCGGAATTTTCACACCCGGAGAAACCGAAAAAGAAAAACCATGGGCTTGTCCCACCTGATGATAAGGATCCTGACCCAAAATTACTACTTTGACATTTTGAAATGAAGTGTTTTGAAAAACAGAAAAAACCTGCTCTTTGGGAGGAAATATGGAAAAACCCTCTTCATATTCCTGATTCAAAAGCCTCAATGTATTTTGAAACTCAGGAGATTTGAATTCTTCTTCTAAAATTTCATTCCAACTTTCAGTTAAATCAGGAATCATCTCCAAAACTAATCCTTTAATATTTTGGCATATTTTTTTCTGAATTTCGCAACTTTAGGCGCAATAACGGAAGCGCAATATGGATTTTTAGTTCCGTTTAGGTTGAAATAATTCTGGTGATAATCCTCTGCGGGGTAAAAATTTGTGAATGCAGTTATTTCTGTCACAATAGGTGAAGAATAGACAGCTGACTTTTGAAGATCATTCAGCAGCTCCTCAACTATTTTTTTTTGGGTTTCATTATGGTAAAAAATAGCAGATCTGTATTGCGTTCCTACATCGGCCCCTTGTCTGTTCAAAGTCGTAGGATCATGGGTTGCAAAAAATACATCTATTATTTCTTTCAGATCTATCTGATCAGGATGATAATACAATTGAATCACTTCCGCGTGACCTGTAGTACCTCTACATACCTCTTCATAGCTGGGATCTGTAACATGACCACCGGAATATCCAGAAACCACTTTTTCTATTCCATTTATATCTTGAAATATAGCCTCTACGCACCAAAAACATCCTGCACCTAAAGTGATTAATTCTACATTTTTCATATTAATATTCATATTTTTATTTGAATCTCTTGGCTTTTTTTTATTGGATTCCTGACTACAACCTAAGATGGGTAAAAATAGTATAATCCAAAAAACTAAATTGTAAAAACTGCTTCTCATAAATTTTTATAAGTGTAACAAAAGAAGTTGCAACACTGTTCTAATCAAACCAAACTTTCATATCTGAATTAGCTAATTTGACATAGGTTTTTTTACCTGAAGGACTGAGCTCGGGCAAATCAGTTGAAAAAAGCTGTTGAATAAAAATTTCAATTTCTTCATCGCTTAACTGATTAGACATTTTTTTTGTTTGAACTACAGAGAGTGCAAGAGCCGCATTATTAAGTTTTTCAGTTTGAATAGACTTTGCTTGAGTGTAGATTTCTAAAATTTCTTCTATTTGATTTTGAAGGTCGGTATCTTCCATATCAGCAGGTATACAATCTACTACAAAATCATGATTCCCAAAGTCTCTGATTCCAAAACCCATTTCATTTAACTCTTCTAAAATTTCATTCAAAATTAGTACCTGAGTCAAACTCAATTGCAACCGAACCGGAAATAATAAGGTTTGAGCTAGGCTTTGATTTCTTTGAGCACTCTTTTTAAACTGCTCAAATCTGATTCTTTCTCTGGCATTACGAATATGAACTATCAGCAAACCTTGCTGAAAATTACATGCTATGTATTCTCTACCAATCTGAATGGTTTTATTAACATTCATTTCCTGACCTGCCGGCTCTGAATTAATCGAACTACTCCAAAGATTTACAGCTGGCGATTCTTCTTTGTCTGTTTGGGAAAAATCCTGGTATAATGTTTCCCATGCATTCAAATTACTTTTTTGTCGATCTTTTTCAATTTTTTGATCTTCAATATTTAAGTTTTTGTTTGTTGAAAAACCTTGTGTTGCCGAATTTATCTTACTGGTAAAAACTTCATCTTGTTTACCTAAGGTATAATGATCTTTAAAATCTCCTTGCATTCCCTGCTCTAATTCAAAATTAATTGTAGGAAGCACACTATGATGAGCAAGTGAATGTCTGCACGTTACCTTTAAAATTTGATAAATCATTTTTTCATCTTCAAACTTGATCTCCTGTTTTGTGGGATGAACATTCACATCAATCTTTGCAGGATTCAGCTCAAGATGAATACAATAAAATGGGTAGGTCTTTGCAGGCAGTATATCTTCATAGGCTGACATCACAGCATGATGCAAAAAAGGAGATTTTATAAATCTTAGATTCACGAAAAAATATTGATCACCCCTTATTTTCTTGGCAACATCAGGCTTACTGATAAAGCCATAAATCTTTACACCTTCTGCCTCTTCTTCTATAGGAATCAAACTTGCATTCCATTTTTGTCCCAGCAAGCCAAGAATTCTTTGCCTTAAGTTTCCTGAATTTAATTGAAAAATCCTCTCATTTTGTTGAAAAAAAGACCATGACAGCTCAGGGTGTGCCATAGAAATCTGATGAAACTCTTCGAGAATATGGCGCATTTCAACAGGATCTGCCTTTAAAAAATTTCTTCTGGCTGGAATATTGTAAAACAAGTTTTTTACTGAAATACTTGTACCCACCGTAGTTTGACAAGGTTCTACCCTTTTGATCTCTGAGGCTTCGATTTGAACTAAAGTACCCAGGTCTTGATCAGCCTGTTTGGTTTTCATTTCTACCTGTGCCACAGCAGCTATGGATGCCAGAGCTTCACCTCTGAACCCCATGGTTTTAATTTGAAAAATATCCTCTGTAATTCTAATCTTTGAGGTGGCATGTCTTTCAAAAGAAATTCTTGCATCAAACTCAGACATACCTTTGCCATCATCAACTACCTGAATTAAAGTTTTACCAGCATCTTTTACTATCAACTGAATGAATTTCGCCCCAGCATCAACAGCATTTTCCAATAATTCCTTAACCACAGAGGCAGGCCTCTGCACCACTTCACCAGCTGCGATCTGATTGGCTACATGATCTGGTAATATTTGTATAATTTGTGACATAGATACTTTTAGCCGAATAAGAAACGAATGAACACAGGAGAAAACTGATGTAAAACCCAATAAGAAAAAAATAGCAGGGCTACAATTATCAGAGCCATTCTCGTATTAGATCCCTTCCAAAGACCTCTGGGATTTCTGCGCGAATCTGTTCTCTCTTTAAACCCTAGGCTGATACGCTCCTTCAGCTTTTCTCTTTCAAAATTATCAGAATTCAATTCCATAGATTGTTCCTCTAATTTAGCTTTTATCTTATGCTGCAAGGCTTCTTTCTCAGGGTCGTAATAGCGCGGCTTATATTTAAATCCCCTAGATTCAGGTTTTTTAAATTTTACAAATCCAAACATATGTATTTAATTTAAACAAATATAACCCTTTCCCTGCAAGCTGTCAAGTAAAATCAATTCCTACTGCAGTAATTAAACACAAAAAATGTATCTTTAGGCAAAACAATGACTATGCGATTCAAATCATACATTTTGTTTTCAATCATGACTCTTAGTCTTTTTTTATTTTCCTGTAAATCAGGCAAAGACAGTACTATCGTTAGAGGTAGAAGAGCCCAGTGCCCTGCATACAATGGAATTGATCCCGCCAAAACAACACCCAATCCAAACTTAGAACCCATTGGATCTATGACCAAGGCACAAATCGAGAAAAAGAAAAAACAAGAATTGAATAAGGTCTATGATCGCAGAAAATCTACTTCACTTTTCCCAACCTACATGAGAAAAAAATACCGGGGCTAAATTGAAAGCTTAAAAACCAATCTTTTCCCAAAAATAAGGTACGGTAAAAATATATTCTCCATTCCTGCTCTTTTTATCAATTATGGGTGCAAATCCAAAATTAACAAACTGCAACTGTTTAATTTTATCATCCCAGTACCATTCCTGTATAAATCGGCAACCTGTTATATGATTTACCTGAACATCATGGGATTCGATTACAGTGGAATAAGTCTCATTTAACTCATCAAAAACTTCCAATGTATCAATCGATTTACCTATTGTTCGCAACTCATTTTGACTAAATCGAGATGCAGAATCCAGTAACAATTCCTTGTAAACAAAATTATTTTCTGGTTGATCCCGAATAAAATTCATCATCGCCTGATGACATTCTTTGATGGAACTAGATTCCAGAATCAAATTACCTTTTGACATTTTGTATGTATAATCGGTGGCATCTTTGAAACTAACCCCCATTTGGGTTTTATTTACATAATTTATTTCCGGAGATCGATAATCTATTGTACTATTCAAATTGGCCACAGGAATCCAGCATAATTCTATCTTTTTTGCATAGGACCCTTCATATCTTGACTGATGAACGGGAGCAACAGACTTACAAAAGACCCTCCAGGAATTAATTGAATTATCATAATAAACAATAATTCTGGCTTTGAGCAACATGAAATTCATTGGATCCAATTCAGTTTCCTGATAAACTTCTACATATTCATTGGTTTCATAATCAAACCTTTCGAAGGTATCTTTTTGGATATAAACATCATCTAATTCACCTGCGCTGTATTTTTGAGTAAGGTCTGCATCTTTGTAAACATCGAGCTGACCTGTTTTACATTGATGAAAGAGAAATGAGGCAAAGGAACCATCCATATCCATTTTTTTTCTAAGATTTACAGAAAAGCTGCTCAAATTCATCATCTCTAAAAATTCAGGACTGTAAATATCTTTTGCCCTGTAATCTGGCCAAAATAGTAAATTGGATAGATTCATTGAAAATTCTCTGCAATCTTGATATTCAGATGAATTTATATAGGTAAAATTCAGATCCAAGGGCAGATACACATCATAAGAAGATGCCCAGGCCAGGTTTTTATTTTCCAAAAAAGTACCCTCAGAGCTCTGGGCATATACATGCTTACAAGTAATGCAAATAAGGGCAGATAGAATCATCAGATTTTTCATAGGCTTCAGTTTTTCTCAAAACGAAGCGAATTAAAATTTATTATTCTATTAATACATTTAAATATGGTAGCCGTTACGGGAGATCAATTCAGATGCAATCTCTCTTCTGATTTTCTTAACAGCGCAGGCTTCTGATTTGGTAAATCTTTTCACACCATTTGACATGAGTTTCAGAGCATCTCCTTCTGCAAAAGAATTCAAGGCATCCAAAGCATTTTTTTGAATTTTATAACTCACATCATAGAGATACACCTGAAGAATTTTATTTGCATAGGAATAATCTTTCTGTAAAATTTCAAGTCTTTTAACGCGTAGTAAAACACTTTCAGCCACAAACACCAGCATCATAATATCAGCAATGTTAATCACTATTTCCTGTTCATTTTTTAAATCTAATTTTCCATCCATCTGATATTTTGCTGCAGCTCCAGCTACCAGTAGGGCAGCTTTTTTAAAATTTTTGACTTGCTCAGATTCGTAAGCTAAAAATCCTTCTGTTGTGGGTGCCATAGGCATGGATGTCAATTCTTTTTGAACCTCCCAGGCAGGGCCTACCAAATCCAGTTCTCCTTTCATCGCTTTTCTCATAGTCATGGAAAAAGCCAACAAACGATTTATCTCATTAGTGCCCTCAAATATTCTATTAATCCTGGCATCTCTGTACGCCCTAGCAGCTGCAAATTCTTCAGAAAAACCATTTCCCCCATGAATTTGAACAGTTTCATCCACTACATAATCCAGCATTTCAGAGCCTATGACTTTCAACATAGCACATTCTACAGCGTATTCCTCAGCGGCTTCCAATTTGGAGGCAGCATAAGACATTCCTGATTCAAACATTGCCGTAGCTTTTCGCTGTAAAAGCCAGGAGGTACGATAGAGGGCAGATTCTGCAGCAAAAATTTGAATTGCCTGTTCTGCCAATTTATACTGGATCGCTCCAAAAGAACTTATTGGCAACTGGAATTGAATTCGCTCATTCGCATATCGGATTGCCATATCGGCATTTCCTTTGGCAGCACCTAAGGTCATAACTCCTAATTTAAATCTTCCAATGTTTAGTACATTAAAAGCTACCAGATGTCCCTTCCCTATTTCTCCCAGAATATGAGAACTGGAAACTTTTACCTTATCAAAAAAAACTTGCCTTGTGGAAGAACCCTTAATTCCCATTTTATCTTCTTCAGCACCCAAACTCAAGCCTGGCTGATCTTTTTCAACTAAAAATGCAGTAAATTTTTCACCATCAACTTTGGCAAAAACAATAAACACATCTGCAAATCCTGCATTCGTGATCCACATTTTTTGTCCCGAAATTTCATAGTATGAACCATCTGCACTGCTTACTGCTTTTGTTTTCGCCGCAAGGGCATCAGATCCGGAGCCGGGTTCTGTGAGGCAGTAAGACACAACCACACTCCCATTGCATAGTCCGGGTAAATATTTCTTCTTTTGTTCTTCAGTCCCAAAATAAAAAATAGGCAACATACCAATTCCCGTATGTGCTGCCACTGAAACAGAAAAAGCTCCCGACCTGCCAATTTCTTCCGTGATTATGGTATTGGTATTTGTCTCCAGAGGCATACCACCATATTCCTCAGGAATATGTGAACTTAATAGACCCTGCTCTCCGGCAATTTGAAGTAATGCTTTGGAAATCTGATTTTCCTGCTTCTCAATTTTTTTATAATTAGGATAGATATGTGTATCGCAAAAATCTCGGACCATTTGTCGAATCATTTGCTGTTCTTCATTTACTTCCTCTGGAATAAAAGTCTGCTCTGCACTGGATTCCTTGATCAAAAATGCTGCTCCTTCTAAAACCTCCTGTGTTGGGTTGATTTCCATGTCTTGTGTTTGATACTATTTAAAAAAAATTAGTTTACAAAGCTTATTAACGAACAAAAGAGAAGACCGGCAGGCCTTCTCTTTTGACATTGTACTACAAATATAAACTATTCCTGATGAATTATCAAGCTACTTATAGTTATAATAATGATTGGGATCTGACCATTTATCTTCCTCACTTTTTTGATAGGCATTAAAAACCTGCTGTGCTTGCTCTGCTTCATCCATTCGACCTAATTTTCTTAATATTTCAGCTTTTTCCTGAAATAAATAATCAATTGAAAATTCTCTTTGTTCAAGCAATAAAAATGAAGCCAATGCCTGTTCCCACAATCCAAGAGATTGATAACAAGACATTTTGTTTTTCCATAAAAATTCACTGTACCCATCCGTATTCAAAAGTTCATCCCAAATTTCGAGTGCCAAATTAGGTTCTCCCAGCTGATTTTGATAAAACAACCCGATGCGGTTCAACACATTTTCTCTCAACTCCTCATCAGCGGGATGCGCAGATAAAAAACGATTGATCTCTTTTTGTATAAGTGAAGTGTTTTTCTCATGAGTAGCCTGTTGAGAGTCTATCAGTTTTTGAAGAAAAATCTCAAGTTCGTCGAGTATTTTAAAATCCATTCTGTTGTCGTTTTAATCCACAAGATAAAAATACTGATATTTGTGTAAAAATAAATTTGATGTCTCAGAAAAGAGTTGTTGTTGGTTTATCAGGTGGTGTGGATTCAAGTGTAGCTGCTTACCTGCTGTTGCAGCAGGGCTATGAAGTTATTGCACTTTTTATGAGAAACTGGCATGACGATTCCGTCATTCAGGATGATGAATGTCCCTGGATCGAAGACAGTAATGATGCCTTACTTGTGGCTCAAAAATTAGGAATTCCTTTTCAAGTGATAGACCTGAGTGAGTCTTACAAAAGTCGAATCGTTGACTATATGTTTAAGGAATATGAGGAAGGAAGAACACCCAACCCTGATATTTTATGCAACCGAGAAATTAAATTTGATGTATTTCTGGATGCTGCGCTCAGTTTGGGTGCAGATTTTGTAGCTACAGGACATTATTGTCAGAAATCGAGCTTTATAAAAGATGGCGAAGAATTTTTTCAATTACTCGAAGCTGTTGACAAAAACAAAGATCAAAGTTATTTTCTCTGTCAGTTGAATCAAAAACAATTATCCAAGGCAGTTTTTCCTATCGGACATTTACAAAAATCTGAGGTACGCGCCATTGCATTGGAATTAGAACTGGTTACTGCGCAAAAGAAAGATTCTCAAGGTTTATGTTTTGTGGGTAAAATCAAATTACCCGATTTCCTTCAACAACAATTATCTGTAAAAAAAGGAAAAGTAATAGAAATTCCATCCAATTCGGGTATTTATAATCTAAAACCCAAATTCAGCTATCATTCTGAGAACAATCAATCCCAGATAGAAGATTTCTGTCAACCGATACATCATAAAATTACTGATGGTATTGAGATTGGCACTCATGATGGAGCGCATTTTTTTACAATTGGGCAAAGAAAGGGTTTGCAAATCGGAGGAAAAAAAGAACCCCTTTTCGTTTTGGAAACAGATACAAAAGAAAATCTGATTTTTGTTGGTCAGGGTGACAGTCATCCCGGATTACTCAGATATGGCTTGAAGGTAAAATTAAAAAATATGCATTGGGTCAGACCAGATTTAGAAATCAAGACGGAAGAATCAATGCCTATCCTATCCAGAATTCGTTATCGCCAGGCTTTAGCAAAAGCAATTCTGATACGTAAAGAAACTGATTACTATTTTATATTTGAAGAAGAACAAAAAGGAATCAGCAAAGGCCAGTTTGCCGCAGTGTATCAAAACAACGAACTTATCGCCTCTGGGGTCATTGATTGAAAGGATTTGAAGAAAGTATAAACCGCTGTGTGGCAGGAGATACACCTAAATTTTGAAAAAGTTCCGCATCCCTTCCCATAAAACGCAGAGCAATTTTTATCATAGCCAGATGATGCACACTGTGATCCGCCAAAAAATAAAGTTCTCTCTCTAAGGAACTCAAAACCTTTTTTGAATCATGGTCATCCAAGCTTTGGTTCATTTCTATCTTCAAACCTTTGTCTGTAAATTTTTTTCCTAAATCGGAAAGAAGTAAATCTAAAGCCGCAATCGTTTTTTCCTTTGATGTTTCAATCTCTTTATTTCTTGCTCTTTTATCATAATTGATTAGATCCCCTTCCCATTGTTCAAAAAAACACTGATAGAATTCAATGATATGTCTGACATGAGCAGAAATACTCGTATTTAAAATGCTGAGAATTTGTACATATTCTTCCTCATTCAAATGATCAAGCAAACGAAATAAATCTTGTACTATGAATTGATGTGTTTGAATAATTTTCATATAACTTTATCATGCCTTGCAAATATCGTTAAATTTGATAAAAAACCATTGGTATTCGGATGATGAATGAACTGTATAAAAAAGACGAAATATTAATTCAATATAAACAATGGAAGGGAGACATACTTGAAAAAACTGAAAGTTTACCCGCTTCTGGTTCTGAACGCTTTTACCTACGCATTTTTGATCAGGACAAAAATTCAATATTGGGGGTTCATCATTCCCATACAGAGGAGAATGTTAAATATGTAAAATTGAGCATGGCATTGCAAAGCATTCAAATTCCATGTCCACAGATACTGTTTTTTTCATCTAGAAAACCAGTTTATTTCGTTGAAGATAAGGGAACGCAAACACTTTTTGATTTGATTTCCACCAGGAATCAGGCTGAATTACCCCTTGATCAGCTATCATACTACCAAAAAGCCATTGATTATTTGATTGAGATGCAAAACAAAATCCAAGCTGCATTTCTAAAAAAATATAATATACATCTCCCCCGCTTTGGTTCAATGCAGAGAATGGCAGATTTAAACTATTTCAAATATTGTTTCTTATTGCCCAACAATCTCCAGTATAATGACTCCAAAATCAACAAAGAATTATTCAAATTAAATACAGCCTGCTCGGGTTCTGAATATGTTTTCACCGCTAGAGATTTTCAAAGCAGAAATATTCTGATTGAAAACAAAAATATGTTTTTTATTGATTTTCAAGGTGCTAAATGGGGGCATCCAGCTTACGACCTCTGCTCATTACTCAACCAGTCAAGAGCTGGGATTCCTGCATTTCAGCAAGAAAAATTAGTAGACTATTACATTGCAAATACAAACAAAAACGCTTCAGAGTTTAAAAAGCAATATGATAATATAAAATTATGCCGTCTCTTACAGGTTTTGGGCGCATACGGGCTGAAAGGTATTACATTAAAAAAAGAGCATTTCCTCAAAAGCATTCCGCCTGCGGTTCAATTACTTAGGCAGCATTTATCTCAGCCTCATTTCAATGAATTTCCCGTATTGCAGGGAATAGCTACACAATTAGCCGAGAAATTTTGGCCAGAAACAGAAAAAGAGCAATTTCATAATAACAGACTCAATATTTACATTCAAAGTTTTTCATATAAAAGAGGATTACCCACGAATCAATACCGCGGACATGGCGCTGGTTTCGTATTCGATTGCAGATTCATAACCAATCCAGGTAGAGAAAAAACAATGGCAAATTTGAATGGAACCGATCAGCCGGTAAAATATTTTCTCGATACCAATACAGAGATGCAGGTTTTTTTAAATAATTGTAATTCGATAATTGACAAGGCCATAGAGAATTATTTGTCTAGAAAGTTTGAAGTTCTTGGTATAAATTTTGGGTGCACAGGAGGTCAACACAGATCTGTTTATGCGGCATTATCAATGTTTAACTATCTGAAGAAAAAATGGGGAGACCAACTGAACTTACACGTAGAGCATCGTGAATCAAAGCATTGGTAAACTTTAGTTTTTTCTTATATTTGAATCAATTTGAAGCAAATGTCAACATTATATTTTATTAATTGGCGAAATATTCCACACTGGTTCAGGCTGGGCATCGTAGCTGTTTTTGTTATCATTCTCAGTTTTTTCTTCCCGGATACCATTCAATTGGACTACCAATTTGAGGCAGGCAGTACCTGGAATTATGAAGATCTGAGAGCACCCTTTACTTTTCCAATTTTAAAATCAGATTCTGAAATTGAATTGGAAAAAAAACAAATATCAAGAGAGTTCCTTCCCATTTACTCTTTAAAAAAAGAGATCAAAGATCAACAAACCATATCTTTTCAAACACAATTAGCAGAACTAAAATCTAAAAATGACTCTCTTTGGAATATCTCTGGAAATGAATGGAAAAAATTTGAAAACATTGGAATTGATCTGATACAAAAAATCTATACTGACCATATCATCGAACAACAAATCCAAAAAAAGAGCTTTAATTTTGTATTAATTGAAAAAAATACAGAGATAGGTGAATTTCTATCTGATGAATTCAGAACAATAAAACAGGCAGCTCAGTTTGTTATTGACAGTTTGGAAAAATTAAAAAATTTACCTTTTAAATCAGAGCTGGGTGCACTAATCATTCAACATATTTCTAAAGCAGATATTCTTTTTCAAAAAGAATTAACTGACAAAAATAAGGAACAAGCCATTCAAAATATTTCTAAATTTCGCGACAAGGTCAATGCCGGTGAACTTATCATAAAAAGAGGACAATTGATAGATTCATCCGTTTATGACAAAATAAATTCATTCAGCTACAAGTATGAAAAAGAAGTAAACAAATATAAAAACAGCTATCTCATTTATGGAGGCTACCTGATCATCGTTTCTATTCTACTTGGAATCCTTGTTCTTTTCCTTTATACCTTCAACAAAGAAGTTTACGACAATATCAGACATTTTACCATGGTATTGGTTATCTCAGGTATTTTCACCTATTTATCCTTACTAACAGAATCATGGACTGACACCAGTTTATATCTGATTCCATTCTGTATTATGCCTATCATACTCAAAAACTTTTTCAATGGTTCTTTAGCATTAATTAGTTATCTGGTAACCATATTGATCATTACACTCCTTTTAAAACTAGACAGTGGATTTGTAATTATACAATTGATTGCCGGATTGACAGCGGTAATCAGCCGAAAAAAGATTAGATATCTCTCCGACTTTTTCATCATTGTATTATACATTGGAATTGCATACTTTTTGTCATTTTTATCGCTGGAACTATTGACTAAAGGTATTGTAAATTCTGTATCAGATGCCAATCAATTGGTCGTGGAAAAAGGAATTGACAGTGGTCAATTTGGATGGCTGTTTTTCAACATCATTCTCACTTTGCTATCCTATCCATTTATACCCTTAATTGAAAAAGGATTTGGACTTATCTCAGAAATTACTTTAATTGAGCTATCAGACTTAAATAAACCTCTTTTAAAAGAGTTGTCTCTGAAAGCACCAGGTACAATGCAACATTCCATACAGGTTGCCAATCTGGCAGAAGCAGCCGCAAATGAAATCAATGCAAATGGATTGCTATTAAAAGTAGGTGCCTTGTATCATGATGTTGGTAAAACTATAAATCCTCAATTTTTCATAGAAAACCAACAGATCAGCAATCCTCACGAGGCCGTCAACTATGAGCAAAGTGCAGCCATCATCATTGCTCACATAACTGAGGGGATAAAAATGGCTAAAAAGAATGGTCTGCCTGAGGTTCTGATAGATTTCATCAGAACACATCATGGCACTACCCGAGTTGAGTACTTTTACAGACTTCAAAAAGCAGAGGATCCAAATACAGCGGAAAGTCATTTTACATACCCGGGACCTACACCCAGAACCAAGGAAGAGGTCATTCTGATGTTGGCTGATTCCGTGGAGGCTGCATCCAAAAGTCTAAAAAATCCAACAGATATGGAGATTGATCAACTGGTTGATCAAATCGTTGCACATAAAATTAACATGAAGCAACTCAATGACTCGAAAATAGACTTTTCAGAAATCAATAAAATTAAGACAGTATTTAAAAAAATGCTGAAAAGTATTTATCATGTGAGAATTGAGTATCCTGAATAAAAAAAAGGGCAAAAGCCCTTTTTTTATTATAATCTGGGAGAAAAAATCAATCCCTTATTTAAAATTGCTCAAATCCACTAAAATGCAAATTTCCCTCTATTGCTGCATTTTCATCAGAATCCGATCCATGAACTGCATTTTCACCCATACTCGTAGCAAATCTGGCTCTGATAGTTCCAGCCTCTGCTTTAGATGGATCAGTGGCACCGATTAATTTTCTAAAATCTGCAACTGCATTTTCTTTTTCCAGGATGGCAGCTACAATAGGTCCCGATGTCATAAATGCAACCAATTCACCAAAAAAAGGTCTTTCCTTGTGAATTTCGTAAAATTTTTCAGCAGAAGCCTGTGTTAACTGTGTCATTTTCATTGAAACAATTCTAAAGCCTGCCTGATTTATTTGTTCTAATATTGCTCCAATATGCCCGTTTTTCACTGCATCGGGCTTAATCATGGTAAATGTTCTATTTGTTGCCATTTTTAATTTTTTTTGTTAGCGCAAAGGTAATTAAAGAATAGAATAAACAATCATTTGACAAAAAAAAAGTCCTGCTCATACAGGACTTTTAAACTATACTTAACGAATATTAATTCTTAATTACGTTGAACTTTAATTGATTGGAATAGGATTTTGAATCTAGCTGTATCAAATAAGTACCTGCGGCAAATTTTTCACATGGGATATTATAATAGAGCTGTCCCATTTCCAGCTTAATCTCTTCTAACTTTTTCCCATCAACATTATAAATTTGCAACAAGGTTGGCTCTTGTAATGCTTGATCAAACTGCACTATGGTGTGTGTAACTGCAGGATTGGGTAACAGTTCCACTTGTAATTCTTTTTTTAATAATGATATAGAAGTAGTAGTAACAACAACCTGCATTGTATAGCTGCAAGAACCATTTATCGTTAATGTAACGTTGTAAGTTCCAACACTATTGTAAGAATGTGTAGGATTTTGCAAAGTACTTGAGCTAC
>CAZNNX010000021.1:21945-28083 GCA_964574485.1 uncultured Saprospiraceae bacterium
AGACTGGTCTGTAAATGTTACATCCAAATTCGTAACAGCAGAGTTAAACAAAGCCTGCGCAGGTTGAACATAAACAGTAACAGCATCACTTTGACAAGCAGGCAACTCCACTTCCCAATTATAGAAAAAGTAATAATATCCTGAGATTGTAGCCGATGACCCTGTAATTTGAATCAAATTACTGATTTGATACGGGTATTGTGCACCAGCAGAATTACGGAATAAATTGAGTGCAGCGCCTCCAATACTGTAGGAACCCGGTGTCAGTAAGGTGATGTCTAAATTAATTCTGCTTTGACCCTGGGGAACAAAAACGGTTCTTTGTAAAACCACTGTACCCGTGCCATTATTACCATTTCGTACCGAGATGGTTCTGTTACCTGCAGTTTGGGCTTCAACTAAAACTGAAATTATTTTAACAGGTTGCAAGGTTGAAAAATTCATCCAGGCTGTACCAGTAAAATTGGCACCTGCACCGATGGAAGGACTGGTTGCACCTACATATTGGGCTGCATTTAATTCAATATTTCTGAGTAGAAAAGTGTCAGGAACTGTTCTTGCCATCCATTGGTTCAATCCCAATAAAGAATCTGAACTAGTATACCAGTGTAATGTTCCTGTTCCCGTGCCAGTGAGCAGTATGCTATCACTTGGACATAAGTATACCTGAGTATTGGTTTGAGGTTGTGGAATTGTGTAAAAATTTACAAAATTTGACTGCGTAATTGTATCAGAACCAATGGCATTTGAAACTATCAATTGAACTGTATACTGACCTGGGTTGGCATATTGGTGAGAAGGATTCTGCAGGGTTGATGTATTTCCATCTCCAAAATCCCAAAACCATGTACTAGGTATATTATTACTCTGATCTTGAAAAGCAACTACCCCCAAACAAGTGTTCTGACTCACAGCACTGAATTGAGCAAGAGGCTGACTTGCAATGGTAACAATATTGATGTTGTCAACAAAAACATCGTTCCCATATGCAGTTTGATTAACAAAACGGATGTTCACATAAGCTCCACAATAAGGTGATAAATCGATCACTTCATTACGCCATTGATTTGCATTGTTAGGCACAAATCTGGTGGTTGAATTGGCTGTTGTTGCCAGAGTACTTCCTGCTTTATTGTAAACAGCTTGATAACTTATACCACAATTGGTTGAAATTTCCACCAACAAACGATCATTGTAAGTAGCGGAATAAGGCGCATGGGCAACGTCAAAACTGATTTGGGCTGCAGAAACAGATGTTAAATCCAGACTCGTTAATCCAAAATAATCCAATTGCCCTGCTGCATTATATGCAAAATTATCAAAAAACATGGCAGTAGTTGTGAGTCCATTTACTCCTGTACACTGCTTTGAAGCCCAGGTAGTCGCTGCATCAGGATTAATCAGAAATGTATTAGCAGGTGGGAATACACCAGACTGAAAATTTTCTGCATAAGGAAAAACTGATGTAGGATTTGTAAAATTGATAGTGATTAAAGAACTGTCATTGCATCGGGCACCATCATTATTTAATGAAGACCAAACCTTAAGGGTATAAATGCCAGCAGTTGTAAGATTCAGGTTTTGACTGAAAGTAAAGGTATCTATCACACCCGGTTGCAGGCTTTGCGTGTAGGTTTGTACAACTGGAGCATTATTTCCCAACTGATAACTAACTGTAAATCCGGTTTGCGGATTTGAACTGATATTATTCAGTAGTACAGTTACAGGAAATTGATTTAATCCACAATTCTGCAAATTTGTACGAGGACTCAAAATTGAATCAACTCCAGCATCATTATCATTTCCGCAATCAAGTACACAATTTCCAGTACCTGCACTGCTCCCTTGATGTCTGATGGCAATGGTCCTCAATCCAACACATTGATTTGCTCCTCTAGCGCGAACTGCGAACCAATAAGTTCCAGTTATATTGGGCACCGGCACATCAAAAGTAAGTAAGTTGCTTGTACCGACTGAATCCATATATTTTTGACCCAGTTTAAATACATCATAAGCCGTTGCATTAGGTACTGCATCCCAGGCCAGGCGAATGGTATTTGCTGTTGTACATATTGCCGTTACTCTTAGATTTGCAGGTCTACCGATAATACTAAAAACAGCATCACTTTCATCAGAAACACCATTTCTACTAACTCTGACTTTGGCTAGACCAGTCACAGTACCAGGTGTATTCCATGTAATGAATCTTGAAGTACCAGCAACATTGTTTTGAACTGTTGACCAACTATTCCCATTATCGAGGGAAGCTTCTACCAAAAAAGTACCTGTTGTGCCATAGGCATCCCAATGGATTCGATTCGCAGTATTTGGCAAAATCCCTTCTCCCCCAACTGGAAAGGTTAGGGTTATCTCATCATATAAAAATTCGTACACTATGAAATAGTTTTGTGGTCCTACAGGCACAAGCGGTGCATTTACATTGATGGTATAGGTACCAGCAGTCGGATTATCGATGGCTATTTGTTCTACATTATTTAAAGTATCTAAAATACCATTTCTCGTAGCTGCCTGCGCCAATGTGGTGGCATTGGGATTACTGTTGAGGATCCAGGGATAGTAGGTATTCGCCCCATTAACTATGTTCATATCTAAGTTATTCACCAAAGCTTTAGTAGCACTTACTGAAGCTTCCTTGTCAGCCCAATAAATCATTATTTTAGCTCTTCTGACATTCGCTGGAATGGTAACATTATGTGTGTTGTTATTTCCCTGAGAAATGGAAGCACTCAGATATCTGTTTTCTTCAAGTAATTTTAATGCTTTAAAGGCATTGATTTTCCCCCAGCCAAAAATAAAATCAGGCCCGTCATTGCCCAAATCATTTGCTGTATTCAACATAGCTGCTTTCAATAAAGCTGACGGGGCATTGGTTCCCCCGTTAAAACTACGATAGGCCTGATGCAATTGAACAGTAATACCGGCAATACCTGGACATGCAGCTGAGGTACCTCCAAAGGATTGATAGGTATAATTTTCATCATTAGACATCTGACCTTGTCCATGCGCAGAGATATCGGGCTTGATTCTGCCATCATGAGCAGGACCACGACTTGAAGAAGTAGCGATTACATCGTTGGCATCCAAATTAGCCGTAGTGATACAATTTTTTGACATTTTGTGTCCACCCGTAATATTACCCCATTGCGTACCCGCTCCATAGTTACAATCCTGTCCGTTTGAATTTCCTGCTGAAAAAACCTGAATCAAGGAAGGATTATTGTAAATCTCCTGATCAACCTTTCTGGTAGTTGTTGTGTATCCTGTATTACAACCATCACTGTAAGAATTGGAAAAAACCATAACAGCACTGTCAACGTGAAGGGAAATTGTATTAGGTAGAGTGGCACTATACTGACGCACATGCAAATAGGCTCCTGTCGCCATTCCTCTCATGATAGGGTCTAAATTTCCTGCCGACCCGACAATACCGGCAGTACCATCGCCATGATTACCAGTTAAGTCAGTGGTTACGGTACTTTGATTGGCTCTTCCTTCAAAATCAATATGCGGACCAGCAAAACCATCATCATTCACAACAACGGATACTCCCGTACCGTCAAATTGATATGATCCATAGTAATCTCTGTCAATCATATTGGAACGATGTAAATTTCTACCATCATCAGAATCATGCACCCCTGGATGTGGAGGCAAATCAAGATATCTGACAAAAGGATAGGCCAACAGATTATTTACCTGCACGGAATTTAACTCAATAAAACAGGTTTTGCTGTAGGCATCCTTTTCTACGATTTCATATCCATCTTTCTTTAAAATCCCAATTCCTGAATCAAAGTTTACATCAGAAAAAAACAATACTTGCAGTTTTAATTTTGCTCCTGAAAAAGCCCAAAAAGGCAAAGGCATTTCCTTCAATCGATTATCTTTCTTTAAGATATCTGGAAATGTTGCTGAAGCAACCATATGAAAACCAGCCAATTGAGAAGCTTCTACAGAGGTAGAAATGGAAGAAACATAAGTTTTTTGATCTACATATTCAATCAAATTTATGCCAACAGCCAATAGTTCCTCACGCACTTTATCAGTAGGAATCTGTGAAAATGCGAGTAGATGATAGCCTGCCTGCATGTTTTGTGGTAAACTCGGTAAATGCCGGTCCAAAAGTACAGTACCATTTTTTGTGCTGAGTATATAATGATTTTGAGACATACCCCATTGCAGACAACAGGCAATTAAAAAGAAAGCAAGTATTTGTTTCATAAATTTTGTTTAATGTATCAAAAATAACATTTTATGATTAACCTGATGAAGAATTCAAATGATATTAAAACTTTAACAATTTCTACATTTCTGTCTGAAATGAGACATGCCGGAATCCTTCTAAAAGGTGTTGATAAAAGGTAAAATTAATCATTTTTTTACTAACTTTACGGACCAAATTAATGCGTCAATTTCCCATAATGATGATCAATATAATTAGAACTTCATCTTGTTTGTTTTTTATAGCTTTTGCTTCAATCATAAACATAACTCATCTTTTAGCCCAGGTACCAACAAATTTAAGTTGTGGCACGAGTAGTACCCAGATTCTTGGCACTACAGGATTTAGTGGCATTAACCCAAGTTCTTCTGCCAGTTCATGCGGAGGTTGCTGTGCTACAGAGTCAGATTTAGATGGAGATGGTGATCAGGACGTTAATTTTTCAGTTACGAATGGCAGATGGTACAGGTATTGTAATCCGAACTCAAGTGCAGCTCTGACTGTTAGTTTTATAGTAGATGAGGTTAGCAACAATTGTAACCTGCAAGGGGCTGTATTTGTTACCGCAGGAGTTTCTTCCAATGGAAGTACAGAGGCACTTGACATAGATTGTGGAAATCAAGCTTACCAACAATTTGTAAGTAATGCTGGAGGTGCTGCAGATGGATTTACCTTCAACAATGTAGTTATTCCACCCTCTGGCTGTGCCTGGGTTTTGGTTTCCGGATTTAATGGTGCCAGCTGCCCCTCTGGATACACGATACAAACAGTATGTCCTTGCACCCAACCCACCTTAAATTTATCACCTATTTCAGCTACTATTTGTCAAGGCACCCCCATTGCATTGATTGTAAGTTGCGCCTCCAATTGCACGGGTATAACTTACAGGTGGTCCCCTTCCGCAACTTTGAATGTGGATACAGGATCATTTGTCATAGCTAATCCACTTGCTACTACTGTTTATACTGTTACAGGCACTACACCTTCATGTTCAGCTGTTGCCTCTGTTACTGTGACTGTGTCTCAAATCACAGGTAGCTTAACTCCTTCTATGGTTCCATGTGCTGGTGACACAACTGGACGTATCGCTGTTAATGTGACCGGCGGTATAGCGGGATATAATGTTTTATGGTCTGGACCTGTTTCTGGCGACCCTATCGGCACTGAGATTCTCACTTCAACTGGAACCTACAATATAACAGGTTTGATAGCAGGCACATACAATGTAACAGTAAGAGATGCTAACAATTGCTCCTTCAATAGTTCCGTAACCCTTACAGAGCCTTCCACACAACTCATTACAAATCAAATAAGTACAAATGTGCTATGCAATGGAGGTAATACTGGAAATGTACAAGTCTCAGCTATTGATGGAACACCTGGTTATCAAATCAGTTGGTCTGGAGCTAGTTCTGGAAATCCAGCCGGAACTGAAATTACCGCGAGTGGAGGCAATTATAATATTGCCAATTTAACAACCGGAGCATACAATGTCACAGTTACAGACGCCAATGGCTGCACAAATACTTTCAGCACAACAATTAGTGAACCTTCTTCCATCACGGCAACCACTACAGCAGTTCAGGCCAGTTGCAATGGTTCTACGAATGGAAGCATTAATGTTATAGCCACCGGAGGAATATCTGCCTATAATATAAGTTGGGCAGGACCTGTGAGCGGAAATCCACCGGGAACTGAAATTAATGTAAGCGGAGGAAATTATACCATCAATAATCTCAGCGCTGGAAATTACACAATTACCATAACAGATGCCAATAATTGCACAAGAGTTGTAACCCAAACCGTTGGACAACCGCCAATTGTTAATTCTACATCAACATTTACTCCACCAACCTGCAGTTTAGGGACGAATGCAAGTATTAACCTTAGTCCCT
>CAZNNX010000022.1:0-27132 GCA_964574485.1 uncultured Saprospiraceae bacterium
AAAAGCTCATTTTCATTGGGTACAAGATGAAGGGGATACTGTGCAAAATAAGGGTCATTAGATTTAAGGGATGCCACTTTTATAGCTCCTATTCCAAGGCTTGCTCCTCTGGTTCCAGCGCCTAATTCCGATCTGATTTCTAAAATTTGTATTGGTTCATTCATATACTAATGTGCATGATTAAGCATCAATAAACTAATAGCCATCATAGCCATGCCAGCGACCATACCATAGATGCTATAATGATGCTTGCCATATTTTTCGGCTGAAGGCAAAAGTTGGTCTAAAGAAATAAACACCATGATTCCAGCTACAGCTGACAAAAGTACTGAAACCAAAAAATCATTGATGAAAGGCAAAAAAATAAAATAAGCTAAAAGTGCGCCTACAGGTTCTACCATACCTGAAAGGAAAGAAAAAATAAAGGCTTTCTTTCTGCTTCCTGTAGCATAATAGACGGGCATTGAAACGGCAACTCCTTCAGGAATATTATGTAAGGCAATGGCTACTGCAATTACAAAACCTGTAGAGAGATTATCAAGAGTTGCAATAAAAGTGGCTATTCCTTCGGGAAAATTGTGTAAAGCGAGGGCTACTGAGGTAAGAAGCCCAACTCTCATTAATTTCTTTTTATCTAAAACATTTTGATGCAAGGCCTTTGAAGCTTCTTCTCTTTCTTTTTCAGACATAAATTCATGAGGATTTTCATCATGAGGGATGATCCGATCGATCAATGCCACTAAAAACATTCCCCCAAAGAAGGAAATGATGCCAACATAAGCCAGGCCATCTCCTAACTCATGTGCAGCATGCGGCATGATTTCCATAAAAGAAACATAAATCATAACTCCTGCTGCAAAACCCATCGAAATGGATAAGAATGAGGTATTGTCCCTATCTTTTACAAAAAATGCAATAAGAGAGCCTATTCCAGTTGAAAGACCTGCAATAAGTGTAAGGGAAAAGGCATACCAAAAATGAGGGTGCATAGAATTTGATTATTTGCAACAATAGTGCAAAAATAAAAAAAGGGGAATCTAATTCACTTAGATTCCCCATAATTCTTTTAGAAAGATTATTGTGCGATAATTTTTATTTCAACACGACGATTCTTTCTTCTACCTGCAGCTGTTTTATTATCTGCCACAGGTTTTTCCTGACCATAGGCTTCAATGACAAGTCTTGACTTATCAATTCCCTTGGATGTAATGTATTTCTGAACAGCTTCAGCTCTTTGTTTAGATAGCAACATATTGAATGCTGCAGCACCGGTGTTGTCTGTGTGACCTACTACTTTAATTTTCATGGTAGCAGATGCCTTCATTAATCCGACAATCTTATCTAAGGTTGGGAAAGAAGCTGGTTTTAAAATTGCTTTTTCCAATTCAAATTCAAATACTTCAAAGTTTGTTTCAGCAAGTGGCTGTGGTACAACTGCAGGGCAACCCTTATTTTCTACCAAACCAGGAGTTGTTACACAATCATCGTCTTTATCTAAAACTCCGTCATTGTCAGTATCTGTATATGGGCAACCTTTATTGTCAAGTGGTCCTGCAGTTTGAGGACATGCGTCTTCATTATCGGAGGTGCCATCCTGATCTGAATCTGGGCAACCTGCAAATTCTTTAGATCCTGGTGTTGTAGGACATTTATCCTGGGTATCTTCTACCCCATCCTCGTCCGTATCAGGACAACCGTCAAAAACAGGCAAGCCAGCCAATTCAGGACATTTGTCTGCACTGTCTTCTATACCATCTGCATCTGTATCGGGACAACCTTCAAATTCTACGATACCTGCAACTTCAGGGCATCTGTCATCTTTGTCGATGATATTATCACCATCGGTATCTGGGCAACCCTTAAATTTAGGCAAACCGGGAACATCAGGACAAATATCATTGATATCAACGATTCCGTCTTTATCTCTGTCTGGACATCCTGAACTTGCCCAAGTACCCACTGCGTCTAAACATTTATCAAATTTATCTGACACATGGTCTTTATCTTTATCCTTCAGAGGCCTGTAGATGGGAACACTCATGGCCAGGTAGAAATTACCACTCTCAACCAGTGACTTACCTAAGAAAGGAGTGATATCATAGGTTCCAATAACAAGAGGACCAAATCTGAATCCGGTTCCAAAATGCATGTTTCCATGCGTGTTAATCGAGAAAGGCAGATATACTCCAAACCATTTATGCTCAAATCTTGGAGTAAGGCTAAATTCTGAAAGTCCGCTTGTTTTAGAAAAAAGTTGATCGTAACCCGGAGCAATACTGGCTGTGAAGTTTACATAAAACCCTTTCCAGATATTGTAATCTGCATACAGATTGATGCGGGTGGGTAAGGTTACATTATAAAAATCTTCAGATGATCTGTTTAAGGTAATAAGTACGTTTAAAGTATCAGCAAAGGCTGTCAAACCAGTATTTTCGAAATCCTCAAAACTCTGTTGAAACTCTCTTTCCAGATTAATATCATTTACATTGGCGTAAAAATCACCATCATAACCTCTTGCACGAGCATAACTGGCATATCCCAAATCAGTTACACCAAGACCAATTTTCAACTTATATTTGTTTTTTCTGGGATCCATGTAATCCGGATTATTATCCAATTCGTACTTATAAGAGGCATGTTTCGGTCTAAACTCATAAACAACGCCTAAATCAGCACCAAAACCAAAGCGTGTATTTCTGTATACAGCTGCAGGACCTTCAGCAATGGAAGAGAAAATTTCAGAGTATCCGAACTTAACATCTGAATTATTAACTGTTAAGGTTGAATCTGTAGGAAATACTATATCCATGTTATCTGAATACATGTAGGCTGAACCCAGACCTTGAATCAGTTTCAATGTCCCTGCTACCTTGAGGTAATGCGGACCTTTGTTTAAAACTTCTTGACCATAGGTTAACCCAATTTCATTCCAAACAGAGGCTTGCAAAGAGAAATTTTTATTTTGTATTCCGACACTTAACAGTTCAGGAATATCCAATTCATTGTAAGTTTGTCTGGCTGTTCTTTCATCTACTCCATTCACATTGATGTTGGTACGAAGTCTGTACTGAAAACCTATAGCTCTTTCTTTTTTCTTACCAAAAGTTAGCATAAAAGAAGGCAAACCTAAATCCAAGCTAGCGTAAGCTGCTTTTGTTTTACCGTCTAATCTTTCGACCAAATATTTATCCTGAAACATACTATCACTGAAGATAGCGTTATAATCTCCAATAATAGCTTCTCTCTTCAATCCAATATAATTGTTACTAAATGTACCACCCAAGGAAAGGATATTGACATGAACTTTGTAGCGACTATCTACAATTTCAGCAGGATTAAATCCAAGTGAATAGACTCCACTGTAATTGTCTGTATGAAATCCGGGCATGATTTGAGCCTGCATACAGAAGGATAAAAATAATAGGCTGACAAAGAGTTGAATTTTAATTCTCATATGTAATTGATTGATAAAGGCAATTTTATATTAATTATAAAACATTTAACCTGCAAATTTAAAAAAAATCAGGTCTTATTTAAGAAATAGCTTCTAATTTGAAAAAAAATATTGGCAAAATAAAGCCTTGGGGAATATATTTGTAATAAATCAATCCTATGTTGAAAAAAGTTTATGGAAGTGCGGTATATGGCATTGAGGCTCAAACCGTAATTGTGGAGGTAGATTGTGGAGGTGTGAGCGGACCCGGAGGCAGGCCTGGCTATTCTTTGGTTGGTTTGCCGGACAATGCAGTAAAAGAGGGTTATTGGAGGATAGAGAGTGCCATTAAAGCCTGTCAGTTAAAAATGCCTCGAATGCGAATCGTTATAAATCTTGCCCCTGCAGATGTAAAGAAAGAGGGGTCTAATTACGACTTAACCATAGCAGTGGGTATTTTAGCAGCTTCTGGTCAATTATCATCAGAGGAGCTGGAATCTTATCTAATCATGGGCGAGTTGTCTTTGGACGGAAAGCTAAGGCCCATTCACGGTGCTTTACCGATTGCAATTCAAGCAAGAAAAGAAAAATTTAAAGGGATCATATTACCAAAATCAAATGCGAGGGAAGCCGCTTTGGTGAATGAACTTGAAGTTTATGGTGCTGAAGATTTGAAAGAAGTGATTGACTTTCTTAACGGCATTATACAAATTGAGAGAACCCAAGTAAACACCAGAGATGAATTTTTCGACAGTTATGCACACCATCAGATTGACTTTAATGATGTAAAGGGACAGGAATCTGTAAAAAAAGCAATGGAAATTGCTGCTGCGGGCGGACATAATATCATATTAATTGGCCCACCGGGTGCAGGTAAAACCATGCTGGCGAGAAGAATGGCTACCATCTTACCTCCGCTCAGTTTGAAAGAAGCGCTGGAAACTACAAAAATTCATTCTGTTGCAGGTATTCTTCCCGAAAAAGCTTCCTTGGTTTCTCAAAGACCCTTTCGGTCTCCACACCATACCATAAGTGATGTTGCTTTGGTTGGAGGGGGTGTTCAACCACGACCAGGAGAGATATCCTTATCTCATAATGGTGTACTTTTTCTCGATGAATTACCGGAATTTAAACGTTCGGTTTTAGAGGTTTTGAGACAACCTATGGAAACAAGAACGATGACAATTTCCAGGTCTAAATTCAGCGTTGAATACCCTGCAAATTTTGTCTTAGTTGCTTCAATGAATCCATGCCCCTGTGGATATTACGGACATCCAGAGAAAAATTGCAGCTGTTCGGAACTTAGCGTCCAGCGATATATGAATAAAATATCTGGTCCTCTCTTAGACAGAATCGACATTCATATAGAGGTAGAACCCGTTCCCTTCAATACACTCACCCTGGATGACAGAAAGGAGGAGAATAGTGAACAGGTTAGATCAAGAGTTATCAAGGCAAGAAACCTGCAAGATTTACGTTTCAAAGAGTATGAAGATATATTCTGTAATGCTCAGATGACGGGTTCTCTGATAAAAAAATATTGCCATATCGACAAAGCAGGACAGATCTTACTCAAAAAAGCAATGGAGTATCATCACCTTTCTGCAAGAGCTTATGATCGCATATTGAAAGTAGCTCGAACTGCTGCTGATCTGGATCAATCCGAAGATATACAGGTACAACATATTGCTTTGGCAGTGCAATACAGAAATCTGGACAAAGAAATCTAAACAGGTTGATATTTGACCTTGAAAGCAAAGAGATCTTTTACTTGAATTTTAATGTGTAAAAATCCGGATAGGACATTTTTTTGAGGATCATAATTCAAGGCTTGAAAATCATAAGAAAAGGCTTGAAAATGAATACTTGGCGAAAATTTAACAGTCAGATTACTAACTGCTTTACCATTATAGTTGATTTGAAAGGTAGAATTTGTAGCTGTAGCCATAAATGCAAGAGGTTTATCAACCTTGAGATTTAATTGTCCCATTAATAATGGTGAAATCTCAATCAGATTCATATTTTTATCTCCACCAAGTTGAAAGACAAAGGGTATTTTCACCTCTCCTATTTTCGGATTTGAGCTCCATTTTTTCATTCTATTGGACGCTTCATGAAAGAGACCAAAATACCATTCTTTTGTTTGACCCGTGTCCTGATCATTGTTTTTTAACCACCATATCCACTCATAGGGATGAATTTCAGGATGACAGGAATGGTTGCAATCTGAACAAAAAACCCCGTAAAACCCAAAAGTGGGAAACTCATTTAGAATATTGGGATGATCTTTAGGTCCTCCACCTCCGGGTATGGTAGGATAAAATAAATGATTCAGGGGATCTCTGAATACTTTTGTCGGAGTCAATTCACAATGTAATTTATAATCTCTGTTATTGATTTGAGCCGAATCTCTCACATAGGGCGATTTACTAAAATCTCTGCGATGCGAGGGCCTAAAATCTTGTTTTTTGTATTTACGCTGTAAATCAAAGGCATAAAAAATCCGATACAGATATTTTTTCAGATGAAAAATTATGTCATAATTGATATCATATTCGGTAAATTGTTCCTCACCACTTCTCGAGTGCCGGGTTACAGTACCTACAAATTTCTCTTTTTTTAAGCTGGCAGCTCTCCAGTTGTAGCCGGCAAAGGTACTTATGAACCATCCGATAGGCCCAAGTTTGTGATGCTGTATTTTTCTCTTGATGATAGAATCTGAAACTGTTGGGGATACTAAATCAACAATGGATTCATTTATCGTATCATTGCTGGAAATCTTTTGATTTGACCATAACAGATATGTAAATTCTTCTGAAATCGCAGATTGTGTAGACAATTCAATTTGATATTGACCATTACCTTCAGTTGAGAAAAAAGTCAAAGCAAATATAAAAAGGATAGGCGAAATGAATCTCATAAGATAAACAACTGTTTTAGATCATCTCTCTCTTTCAAATCAGGCGCAAAATCAAACAGATAATCTAATTTTTCATGATTTGACAACCAAGCAAGGATCAGGGTAAAGGCTTCTTGTTTTTTCCCAAGAGAAAATAAATTTGCAATTTGAACGGAGATCAACTGCTCCTCAGATAAAACATGCCCAAGGTTGGATATTAGCTCAATCGATTCAGTGTTGAGGCTCATATCATATAAAAATTCAAGGTATGACAACCAGGCTATTTCACTGTTGGGTGATATTTCTATTGCTTTTTCAAAATATTTTTTTGCTTTTTCGTTCTCATCCAACTGATAATAAGATTCAGCTAAAGCACAGAGGAATTCTTCATTACAATCATCAGCGGAAACTGCTTTATAAAAAAATTGATTTGCCTTTTTCCATTGTTCAAGTTCACTATAACAATTGCCTAATCTCAGGAATAGTTTACCTTCAAAATGATCTTCTTTCAGCAACTTCTTGTACAATTCAATGGCTTTGGAATAATTTTCCTGATACTCATAGCTTTCAGCCTCCCAGAACAAAACTTCTGCATCTGAATCGAAAATTGTCTTGTATTCTTCTATCAGATATCTAGATTTTTCAAATTGTTCTACCTGAAAATAAGCTTCAATAAGATCTCTGTAGGCAAATTCAAATCCTTCATTAATTGCTATGGCATATTCAAAAGATTCTATGGCCTCATCAAAGAGCTCAGATCTAAGCTGGCAAATTCCTAAGTTATACCATGCCCAATGAGAAAAAGGATGGTTCTCCAAAATACTCTTACATGATTGAATCCCGAGACTGTATTTTTCATTTAATTCAATCAGAATCATCAGGCGATTGAATGCCATTTCATTTTGACTGTTGAGAGAGATAATTTTTTGAAGTGAACGAATTGCCTTATCATAATCTTCCATACGTTCAGCTAAAGCGGCTTCTACGAGTAGTAAATCTTCCAAATCTTCACCGAAGGCTCTTGGCATCAGTTCTTCTATAATCCGACCCGATTCTTGAAATCGGGACAGCTCAACAAGAATTTCTGCTTCAATCAAGCAGGTTTCAAAACTATTCGGTTCTATCTTTTTTGCTTCAGCAATCATTTCATAAGCTTTATGTAGCTTATGTTCATCCAAATACAATTGTGCTAATTTAACATAAAACACGGAAGAGAAGGGAAAGACATCAAGGGCCATATAAGCAAGGTCAAATGCTTTTTGGGTCTCTAAATTCTGATAAAAGTATTCATATAACTCAAGATACATATGACTATCAAAAAAGGTAAACTTCCCTGTTTGAAGCATCTGATTATATTGCTCTACCAACTCTTGAATAGAATTGTTGAAATTGTTGTTGCCGTATTCAATCATCAAAAAACTTTATACCTAAAGATATAATTTTGATTTGAGATTTAGACAATAATTTAAGTTTAAAAAGGTATTAATTCCACAAATCATTTAGCGCATCAGCCAATGGGTCTTTGAAAATGGTAACAGATTCCAAAAAACTGAGAGAAATCAATTGGTGTGCAACCAATCCATGCAAAACGAGCTCCATTTCAAAATAAATATCAGATTCTTTTGGTGCTAATTGAGCTATGAATTGGGGAAGGCCATTTACTTGTTTCAATTCATTTTGATAGGCCTCTGTTGTAGAATCATTCAACAATTGTATTTGATTTCCCTCATTAAACCATTTGAGAATATCCTTGTACTTAGCTTTATTTTTACTTTGTGTTGGATCCGGATAAGAAGCTAAAAACATTTTCTTTAAAGTTTCAGAAATTAAATGTAAAGCAACCTGATACGGGCCTTCTTGTTCACCTTCATATAATAATTCCATTTTTCCTGTCATAGAAGGGATCATTCCCCAAAAATCAGTGATCCTCAATGTGGTTGACGATTCATTATGAATGAGAGATCTTCTTTCAGCAGTGCTGTATAAATTTTCAAGTGCAGAAATGGATAAGCGGGGAGAAACACCACTTTTGGGATCTATCCATTCACTGTTTCGGGCAAATTCTACCATTTCTTCGATAAATAGGTAGGCTTTGCTGGGTATATGTATGGATTCTTTTTGTTTTGGGGTGATACGAGCTTCAGATTTTGTAATTTTTTGAGCCCATTCTATTGATTTGGGATAATGTGTCAATATTTGACTTTCGATTCTGTCTTTCAGAGGTGTTATTATAGAACCCCTGTGGGTATAATCCTCTGGGTTGGCGGTAAAAACCATTTGCAGGTCCAGGGGCATTTTAAATCTAAAGCCTTTAATTTGAACATCCTGTTCCTGAAGAATATTAAATAGAGCCACTTGAATTCTCGCTTGCAAATCAGGTATTTCATTAATTACAAAAATACAACGGTTGGATTTAGGTAAAAGACCATAATGGATCACTTCTTCATCTGAAAAGCTTTTTTTTAAATGTGCTGCTTTGATAGGATCGATATCTCCAATTAAATCAGCTACAGAAACATCAGGTGTGGCCAATTTTTCTACATAACGCTCAGATTTGTGTAACCATGAGATGGCTACGTCTTCCTTCTGCTCCTTCACCTTTCGAATTGAATGCGATGTGATAGGTAAAAGGGGATCCTCAAAAAGCTCTGACCCTTCCAGATAAGGAATCCATTCATCCAACAGGTTGGTTAAAAGTCTGGCTATTTTAGTTTTTGCCTGCCCTCTCAAACCTAACAAAAGAAAATGATGCCTTGATAAAATTGCTCTTTGCACATCAGGAATTACCGTGTCGTCATAGCCAAAGATCCCTTCAAAAGGATTTTTCTTGTTTTGGAGTGCATTAATTAAATTATCTCTTAGTTCATCTTTGATTGATTTGGAAGTATATCCTCCTTTCAAAAGTTCCCCCAGGGTTTTGGCTCTATTTTCCATGATCATGTTTTAGTAAACAAAACAAAGTAAGTTCACATTAGTTTTTATCTTTGTTTACAACATAACAAATAAAATTGAAGTCGGTATACAAATATTTCAAGCCCTATCGATTAAACATGATGTTGAATGCCCTATTCAACTTATTCAATGCATTTTTTGGAATTTTATCCCTGGTGCTTTTAAAACCTTTTCTTGACATTTTATTTGAAATAGAGTCGAACCCACTTCCAACTCAAACCCATTTCCTTTTTGATCAATTGCGCATTTATTTTAGAGATTTTATTGCAACGGAAGGCAGATGGTTTGCGCTCAGTCTGGTCTGTATTTGCATCATCTTTTCATTTTTACTAAAAAACGCAAGTAGATTTTTAGCTCTTTACTGTATTAGTCCGGTAAGAATGGGCATCGAATCTCAGCTAAGAAAAGAACTCATGGTCAAAATCTTATCTTTACCCCTTGGTTTTTATCATCATAGAAAAAAAGGAGATTTACTTTCCAGGTGCAGTAATGATCTTTCTGAAATTCAATGGTCAATATTAAAATCTGTTGAAATTTTTATCCGGGCTCCATTCACAATATTAGGTTCTCTGCTTATAATGATATGGATTAGTCCCTCGTTAACCATTTTTGCTTTTGGACTTATCATTATCGCAGGTCTGTTAATAGGTAGAATAGGCAAGGCATTAAAAAAAAGTTCAGCAGAGGCGCAAAGCCAACAAGGAGTGTTGATCAGTTATTTTGAAGAAAGTATGGGTGGCCTTCGAATCATTCAGGCTTTTTTAGCTGAGAAATATATTTTGAATAAATTTCAGGATACCAACAAGGAATTCTATTCAACTTCCAATCATATCCAGAGAAAAAAAGATCTGGCTTCTCCATTAAGTGAATTCTTGGGAATAATCATTATTGCCTGTCTTTTATTGTATGGGGGCAATCTTGTTTTCACAGGATTCATGGAAGCTTCTACTTTTATTACCTTCATTATGATGTTTTATAATATCATCGAACCTGCTAAAAGCATTGCATCTGCCAGTTTTGAAATATCCAAGGGCAAAGCTTCCTTCGAAAGAATACAGGAAATTTTAGAAGCCGATGACAAAATTGTAGATCTGGGTCACTCGAAATCGATTGATAAATTTGAGCATGGCATTCAAATCAACAAACTTAATTTTTCATTTGTTGCGGGCAAAGAAATTCTGAAAAACATAGACATGAGCTTCACAAAAGGAAGTTTTACAGCTATTGTCGGACCCTCGGGATCAGGAAAATCCACACTGATTGACCTATTGTTACGTTTTTATGAAACGAAGGAAGGTAGCATAGAGATTGATGGTATTCCTATTTCTCAACTCAAATTAAAAAACCTTAGGTCTCAATTTGGCTTAGTCAACCAGGAACCAATTATTATCAATGACAGCATTAAAAATAATATCAGTTTTGGATATGACGAGGCAACAGAGGAAGAAATAATTGAAGCCGCCAAAAATGCCAACGCCTGGTCTTTCATTGAAGAAAAAGAAGGTGGATTAAACTTTGTTGTGGGCGATCGGGGAAACTTATTAAGTGGAGGACAAAAACAAAGGATAGCCCTGGCAAGAGCTTTACTGAGAAAACCTTCCATTCTTCTGTTGGATGAAGCTACTTCGGCCTTGGATTCAGAGTCAGAGTCTATCATCCTGGAGACGATTCAAAAGTTAAGAGCTCATATGACACTCATTGTGATTGCCCATAGAATGACAACAATCCTGGGAGCAGATCAGATTTATGTACTCGATGACGGGAAAATCACGGAGTCGGGCAGTCATGAAGAGCTGATCAAAAATCAGTCTCTCTATGCAGAATTATATTATTCTCAGATGCAAACGAATTAATAGTCGTCTGTAGGTTCAGTAAAGTCAGCTAAGGCATCAAGAGCAGAGCCATCTTCATCTATAATACCATCCTTAATTTTTCCATCATCGGTAGGTTCCTGTTCTGTTTTTCTTGGACCTGCTTTACGATCGTTTATTTTTGATTTCCCTTCTACGGTTTTGGTTGCATGAGGAACAAGAATTAAACGTTGTTTATCAATCAATTTGCCCGTTACAGAACAAATACCATAGGTTTTGTTTTTGATTCGGATTAATGCATGTTCCAGATCACGTATGAATCTTTGTTGACGGGATGCTAACTTATTGACATGTTCTCTTTGCCAATTGGAAGCACCATCATCAAAAGTTCCTGCCCTGTTCTCGTCACCGCTGTTGTTCAATTCAGCTAGTTGCTCCATCAAATCTGTCATTTGCAATCTGGCTTCTGACAACTTGAGTTCAATCATTTTTTTAAATTCTTCCAACTCTTCGTCGCTGTAACGTGTTTTGCTAGGTTCGTTGTGCATTGCGTAATTCTTTAAGTGTTATTTATTTGCATAGGTTTACAATGCGAATATTATAATTCTTTATTTTTTAATCAAATAACCACGCTTAAATTTTTATTATTTTTTTTAATTCGATATATTATTTTTTGAATACTCATTATTACAAAATATTATAAATAGTTTTAGCCGATCTGTAAAGGATTCTTTTCCTAAGATTTCCATAAGAGGAAAGAGGTTTGGTCCTTTCAAGGTAGCAGACAGTGCAAATCTTAATATGGGGAAAAATTCTCCCAGTTTTAATTGATTTTCTTTACAAAAATCCTCCATTGTAAGTTTGATTTCATTTTCAACAAAATCAATATTTCCCAATTTTTGCAACAGCGCATTTACCTGATTTATTTTTTGATCCCCCCAATGTAAGATTACCTTTTTATTAAAATCGCTTAGTTCGAGTTGAAGAATTTGACTATAATCAGGTTTTTCAAAAAGATATGCTGAGGACAAAATATCTTTTGTAAAGATCAGCCTATCTCTCATGAGTTCAGCTATTTTACTCATATCCAGGCGAGGGTCAACCTGAAATTTTTCAACAACAAAGGGTTTCAGTGCATTTACTAAATCAGAATTACTCATTTGTTGAATGTATTGTTGATTGAACCATTTGGCTTTATCAAAATCAAATCTGGCTCCACTCTTTGAAACCTTTGATATATCAAAACTTTCTATTAAATCAGTCAAACTAAAAATCTCTTGATCATTGGAAGGATGCCAGCCCAGGAGGGCTAAAAAATTCAATACGGCCTTGGGTTCAAAACCCCATTCCTTAAAACCCAAGACCTTTTCATTAGCTTTGGTCACATCTGTAAATTCCATTGGAAATACGGGCATTCCAAAGGCAGCCCCATCTCTTTTACTTAATTTACCCTTCCCATCAGGTTTTAATATCAGGGGAAGATGAGCAAAGGCAGGCATTTGATTTTTCCAACCCAGATAATTATATAGTATCACATGTAGGGGGGTTGAAGGCAACCATTCCTCTCCTCTGATCACATGTGAAATTTTCATATGATAATCATCCACTACATTGGCAAGGTGGTAGGTGGGCATTTGATCATTACCCTTTAACATGACTTTATCATCCATGTCATTGGTATTGTAAACGACTTCTCCTCGTATTAGATCTTGAAAAATAATTTTTTCATCAGCAGGAAGTAAGATTCGAACAACATAGTTACCTGATTGCACCTGAGCCTCTGTAAATTCTTTTGGTTTGGTCAGAGAATTGTTCAATTCCAAACGAGTAGAAGCATCATATTTAAAGGTTTTGCCCTCAGATTCAAATTTCTTTCTCAGTGATTCCAGTTCTTGTGTCGTATCAAAGGCATAATACGCCTTACCTTCACGTACTAATTGTTCTGCGAATTGCGCATACATTTCTTTCCGGTCTGACTGACGATAAGGCCCAAAATCACCTCCTTCCGCAATACCTTCATCCAGCGAAAGGCCTAACCATTGTAATGATTGCATAATGTATTCCTCAGCTCCCGGAACAAAACGATTCTGGTCGGTATCTTCTATTCTCAGAATAAAACTTCCCCCCAGTTTTTTTGCAAATAAATAATTGTATAAAGCTGTTCTAACTCCTCCAATATGTAAAGCACCTGTTGGGCTTGGTGCAAATCTTACTCTTACTTTTGATTTCATCTTGTTTCAAATTTTGACACAAAGTTAAAAGGAAATAACTTGAAAAATATACTTAATTTGTATCCCTGAATAAATTATAGTATCCTAAAGTTAAATGGCGAAGTATTTTATCAAAACTCCATACATATTGCGCTGGATTAGCCTCTGTAGAGTACCAAAACAAGATAATAAAAAAATAATTTACCTTAGTTTTGATGATGGCCCGCATCCTGATAGCACATATGAAATTTTACGCATATTGGAATTACACAATGCAAAAGCTAGTTTTTTTTGTCTGGGGAAGCAAGCAAAATTATACCCAGAATTAATTCAACTCATTCAAAACAAGAGTCATTTCATTGGTAATCATGGTTATGAACATCTGAATGGATGGAAAATTGACTCACAAACTTTCTTGGAAAATCTGGAAAAATCAATTTCTATTTTGGGGCAAAAACCTTTCAGAGCTCCCTATGGAAAGATAAAACCTCTGCAATGGATAGGTTTGAAACGAAAAAATATTCAAATAATCGGGTGGGATCTGATGCCGGGCGACTTTGACCCAAAAGTTAATGCAGCGGAATGTTTAAAAAGACTCTTGAAATATTCAAAAAATGGGAGTATAATTGTACTACATGACCAATTAAAAACTTTACCAAAGCTTCAATATGCTCTACCTTTGTTTATCGAGGAATTTCAAAAAAGAGGTTTTGAATTTAAATCTTTATCTATCACCTAAACATGTTTAAAAAGTCTATCCCCCTTCTTTTGTTTACCGCCTTCACTATTTTTTCCATCTGGAAATATAAGGAAGAAACTTCTTTCTCTTATTTGGCTCATTCCCTACTAAAAAATTTGAACCTGAGTGCCTACCTTGAACGTGGCATGGGTGGCATTGCGAAAGAGAGCCAAAAAGATAATACTTTGGTTGAATTGGAGAAAAAAGCAGACCTGCAATTTGAAAAAGATCCCACGAAAGCCATTCTTATGTATGAAAAAATTTTATCAATAGACCCATCCAACTCCAGAGTACATCTCAAACTGGGTATTATTTTTTGTAAAATTGAACAGTTCGAGGCTGCCAAAGAACATTTATTTTTCGTTACTGAAGATAAAAATTATTATTTCAGATCCGATGCTTTTTACTTTCTTGGTTTGATTGCTTCGGTTGCAAACGACAAAAAAGTTGGTAAAGAATATCTTCAAATTTGCTCCGGGTTGGGCAGTCAATACAAATCAGATGCGATACAACTGATGTTGCAACTATAATATGGTTGATAATAAATATTTTTTAAGGTTCATCTTATTACTTATCACCTTTTGCCTGGTGCATTACAACACAATTCTGGCACAGGATAGTTGTAGTTACAAGATGCATGTTTTTAGTAAAATTTGGCATCAAAATAAATTAATAGTTAAACCGGAGGTCAACTTTGGATGCAAAACCAACTTTATTCCCATTTTAGATTCGATTAAAAACTTTTATCAGAAGCAAGGATACCTAGATAGTTACTATGAGGATAGTCTTTATTGCATTTCAGATAGTTGTCTTATTTATTTCATTGCAGGGAAAAAGTATATACTCAAATCAGTAAGCAATGGCAATATTGATCAAAATCTATTTAATGAGATATTACCTCAAAAATTCAGAAATAAAGAGATTAACAACTTAAACTTTATAACAAAAAAAACTCTCTCCTATCTGGAACAGAATGGTTATCCTTTTGCAGAAGTATATTTTGATTCATTTCAACTTATTGATTCAACTTCCTTCAATGCCAAAATTTATATAGATAAGGGACCACTTATTTATTTTTCAAAACTAAATTTGACTGATAGCCTATCTTCAGTAAAAAAAAGAGGTAAAATTAACCATAGGTTTATATCCTCCTATCTTGGCATTAATGAGGGCAAGCCATATCAGGAATCCCTAGTAAAACGTATTCCAACGAGAGTGAAAGAATTAGGATATTTATCTTTAGTGAACGACCCCTTTGTGTACTTTTTGGAAGATAAGGCTGAGGTGCAATTGCAGATTAGACCAAAAAAAAGCAGCAAATTCGATGTCATTTTTGGACTTTTACCCTCTAATAATCCTGTTAACGGACAACAAAGATTCAACTTTACAGGTAACGTTTTAATAGATCTCCTGAATACATTTGGCCGGGGAGAGAGATTAGTTGCACAGTGGCAACAATTTATTGTAGGCAGATCAGAATTAAAAATTATGGTAAATTATCCTTACCTATTTAAAACTCCTATTGGATTGGATGCAAAATTTGAACTTTATCAAAGGGATTCAACCTATATTGATGTGATAGGGGAAATAGGTGCTCAATATTTTTTTCATGGGAGTAATTTTCTAAAAGTTTATTTCAAAACGAATAGTACAATTGTACAAAAAGCAGATAGTTCTTTTGTCTTAAGAAATAGAAAACTACCTACTATTTTAGATTTAAACAATAACGCTTTGGGCATTGAATATAGGTTTCAAAACCTTGACTATCGCTGGAATCCAAGAAAAGGTTTTGATTTCAAATGTATAGTACAATTGGGATATAGAAGTATCATCCCCAATAATAGCATTTTAAAATTAAGGGACCCTTTACAGATCGACGGCAATTTTTCATATTTATACGACAGTTTGAATAAAAATAGTTTTTTCTTGAATTCACAGATTCAACTATCCTACTTTATGCCTCTTTTCCGCTCAGCAACAATTCTTTTTCAAACAAAGATGGCTTATTTATGGAACAACAATATAGATTTATACACCAACGAACTTTTTAGAACAGGTGGTCAGAATTCCCTGAGAGGATTTGATGAACAATCTATTTTTAGTTCCTGGTATAACATCACTAATATTGAGCCTAGATTTTTATTTAATGAAAACTCCTATTTCTATGCATTTTTCGACCTTGGAATATTTCCGGATCCGAATCAATCAAATTCCACCAGATTTAAGTACGGCTTTGGAATAGGTTTGGCGCTTGAGACAAAAATTGGTATTTTTGGACTTAGCTATGCCTTAGGCTCAGACACGCAAGAGGCTTTATTATTTCGAAATGGGAAAATACATTTTGGTTATATCAACTTATTTTGATGGAAATAAATGAATTAAAAAGAATTTTTCCTGTAATATCTGAAACCAAGCTACAGGAACTTATCCTAGAAATAGGTACATTAAAAGCTTATGAAGCAGGTGATGAAATCATGCACTATGGAGAATATATCAGATTTGTTCCATTAATTGTAAAGGGTACTATCAAGGTATTGAGGAAATCTCCTGATACTGGACATGAAGTTTTTTTATATAATTTACAAGCTGGAGAAACTTGTGCCATGGCATTTACCTGCTGTATGATGAATAAAAAAAGTGAAATTAAAACCATTGCAGAAGAAGCAACAGAAATACTAGCCATTCCTATAAAAAAAATGGATGAGTGGATGAGTTCCTTTCCCAGTTGGAAAAATTTCATCATGCTATCTTACAACAGTCGCTTTCATGAGTTAATCAATGCACTCGACTCGATAGCATTTTTAAAATTAGATGTCAGACTGATTAAAATTTTAAGTAAGAAATCTGCCCAAAATTTAAACAAGGAAATTTTAATCACCCATCAAGAACTTGCAAATGAATTAAATGCATCCAGAGAAGCTATCTCCAGACTTTTAAAAAAGCTTGAAATTTTAGGCTTGATTCAATTAGGCAGAAATAGAATTTCTCTTATGAAAACAGC
Organism: uncultured Saprospiraceae bacterium; assembly: GCA_964574485.1. Lineage (GTDB taxonomy): Bacteria > Bacteroidota > Bacteroidia > Chitinophagales > Saprospiraceae > Saprospira. The sequence goes on from CAZNNX010000022.1 coordinate 17,046, forward strand.
CGAAGAGATTGAACAGTGGATCGAAGAAGCTTTATGATGAAAAATAATTCTTTACACAAAATATTTCCTTTTTTAGCCTGGTTAAAAAAGTACAACCTTAATTTTTTTTCATCTGATCTACTGGCTGGTCTAACCGTGGGAGTTATGCTAATTCCTCAGGGGATGGCCTATGCCATGCTTGCAGGGGTTCCACCCATTTATGGACTATATTCCGCCACGATACCGTTATTTGTTTATGCTTTTTTGGGTAGCTCCATGCAAGTTTCTGTTGGACCGGTTGCCATGGCATCTTTATTGGTTTCTTCTACTCTTTTTACACTACCTCAGGGCACAGATTGGGCTGCTGCTGCTTTTTTAATAGCTTTTTGGGTAGGCTTGTTTCGTTTATTTTTTGGATGGCTAAGGTTCGGATTTGTAGTGAATTACATTTCCAAACCAGTTATAAGTGGATATACTTCAGCCGCAGCAATTGTCATTGCCTTTTCTCAGTTGAAACATTTAACAGGAATACCCATACATAATCAAAACAACTTAGTTTTGCTACTGAAAGAACTATTCAATAAAATAGGTTTAATTGATTTTGAAACGACTATGTTAGGAGTATTGTCCTATTTATTTATAAAATTAGTTTCTACTTTAAATAAAAAGTATAAAAAGCAATTTCCCGCGGCCTTGTTAACAGTCATACTTTTCACTCTATTATTATATACCTACCATTCAAATTTGCCTTCTATTCGTTATATTGGTACTATTCCATCAGGGCTTCCTCAATTCAATGCATCATTTTTATTCCAAAGCGAACTCACCTTATTCATTTTGCCAAATGCACTTTTAATTGCATGGATTGGATTTATGGAATCGATTGCTGTTGCAAAAGTATTAGAAGAAAAAAACAAAAATGGTTTGCTCCAAGCCAACCAGGAATTAATAGCACTGGGTTTATCAAATCTCATCGGTTCTTTCTTTGGCTCAATCCCTGTAAATGGTGGATTTTCCAGATCAGCAGTTAATGATCAGGCCGGAGCTAAAACACCTTTGGCTGGCGTAATAAGTGCATTAACCATTGTAGTAACACTAGCCTATTTTACGAGTTATTTTTACTATTTACCCTTGCCCATACTAGCGTCTATCATAATCTTTGCCGTCATTCCCTTATTTGAATGGAAATTATTTAAAAAATTATATAAAAAAGACAGTAAAGAATCCTTGATTTGGTTGATTACATTTTTTATCACTATTTGGGTAGGAATTTTACAAGGACTCCTAGCTGGCGTAATATTCTCCTTTTTATATGTTCTCTATCAGAAAGGAAATCTTTCCATTTTTAAAATTAAATTACAAATTATTGAGGAAGAACAACATGTTGAGATCATAATCCAAGAGCCTGTTTACTTTACACAAATTCCTTACCTGCAGAAAATAATTAAATCACAAAATAAAAAAGTGCAGCTGAGCCCCAAGGACCAAAACGTCAAATTAAAACTTGATTTTAGCACAGAGTTAGAGTTGGAATCTCTTCTAAATAAGAAAGGCTACCCCCAAGGGTAGCCTTTACTCTTAACATTTTATCTATTAGCCTTTATTTCATTTTCAGAGCAGAAAGTACAGTCTCTCCAATTTTTGCTGGAGATTGCACTGTATGAATTCCACAAGCACTCATGATTCTATATTTAGCTTCTGCTGTATCATCAGCGCCTCCTACAATAGCTCCAGCATGACCCATTTTTCTTCCTTTGGGAGCAGTCTGACCAGCAACAAATCCAATTACTGGTTTTGTCCCGTGAGCTTGTATCCATCTGGCAGTATCAATTTCCATCTGACCTCCAATTTCACCAATCATAATTATAGCGTCAGTATCTTCATCTGCCATGAGTAATTGAACAGCTTCAATCATAGGAGTTCCCAATACGGGATCACCTCCGATTCCAATACAGGTAGACTGACCTAAACCTGCTTTTGTAACTTGGTCTACGGCTTCATAAGTTAAGGTTCCAGATTTGGAAACAATACCAATACGACCAGGTCTGTGAATAAAACCTGGCATGATTCCCACTTTTGCCTCACCTGGAGTGATGATACCCGGGCAATTTGGACCAATTAATCTGACTGATTTATCTGTTATATATTTTTTCACTTTCACCATATCTTGTACAGGTATCCCCTCTGTGATACAAACCACAAGTGCAACACCTGCATCGGCTGATTCCATGATTGCGTCAGCTGCAAAGGCAGGGGGTACAAAAATAATAGAAACATTTGCTCCTTCATTTTGTACTGCATCATATACTGTATTGAAAATAGGACGATCTAAATGTTTCTCTCCACCCTTTCCAGGAGTAACACCACCAATGACATTTGTTCCGTATTCAATCATTTGTTGGCCGTGGAAACTTCCTTCTTTTCCTGTAAATCCTTGTACTACAATTCTTGAGTGTTTGTTAACTAAAACTGACATCTACTAATTTTTTATGGTTATTGATTTTTAACAATTATAAAAACATCTTCATCTTCTCTTTTCATGAGGTGTTCTTCTCTGGCAAATTTTTCTAAATTTTTATCATCTGAGCTCAGTTCCCTGTTTTTCAAAGAATCTTTATTGATTTCATTTGTGAAAAATTCTTTTTTAGTTTTTAGCTCCTGCAAGGTAGCTTGCAATTTAATTTGTTTTATGAGACTATGCTTGTCGAAAAAAGCCAACCAAAAGATAAAAATGAAAGAAACAATAAAGTATCTATTTCTTACAAACTTAGGGAGCTTTTTAAACCTTGTTTTAAGTTCTTTTAACATATCACAACTTTATTTCGCTAAGTTAGTGAATATTTACCAAGTAAGGTTTTTTTTAAACAATTTTTGGCTAACGAATCAAAACAAACTTTGTAACCAAGGTTTGTGTTCCATCTTCATTCACCACAAATACAAGATAAACACCTGCTGTGGCCACCTGACCTAAATAATTTCTGCCATCCCAAACTGCCTGCCCACCAAATGATTTCTGCTCAAAAACTAAATTACCTGATAAATCTGTAATTTTTACGTTCGCGTCCTCCACTAAATTTTTTATGGAAATTGGTCCTTCATAATCTGGCCTAACCGGGTTGGGAAATACAACTACCTGATCCTGACTCATTGCCAACACACCTTTTGTTGCTTCGGCCCTGTATCCTTGCAATCCTTTTTCAGTTGCAATATAAACCATACCAGACATGCCATCTACCGCTACACGATAAACCTTGTTACTGAATAGCGGACTATTTTCTTCATTAAAAAAATGAATTTGCTCATAGGTATCAGGGTCAATTAAAAAAACTCCATTATCTGTTCCTATCCATTTTCTATTGGCCCCATCAACCGACATTGATCTGATAATCTCTGCCTCCATTAATCTTCCGTTAAAATTATCTGGATTCACAACGGGGCGATTACCCGGACAATTTCCATCCATAACGTTGCAATTAAATATGGTAACACCATTCGTAGTTCCTATCCAAATGGCTCCTTCCCTATCTTTAGTCAGGGAAATTGCATTTCCCCCTAGTTGACTGTTCGAAGTATTCAGTACTAAAAATCTATCATCGCTGGTCAAATCAATATCATCACCGCTGTCGTAAACAGTGATTTGCCCATCTCTTCTTAAAATCCATTTGTTACCATATCTATCTACAGTCATGTAGGAAAATTCGGCATAATTGTATGAAAAACTGGCCCAGGAACCATCTTTCTTTAATACAACAATAGGTTTCAAGGTTATGTTATTTGTCATCCAAAGATTCTGATCCTCATCAAAAGCGACACCTGAAACCCTTGTTACCCCATTGTTACCTGAAGCAAACTCAAGCAAGGAGCCTGCTGTATTTTTATCAATAATTTGAATGGAATCCGTCGGACTGATAACGAGTAGTCCGCTCATCAAGGAACCGATGTATGCCGTTTCGTTTTTCGGATGTATCGCTATAGAATTAATGTCATATACTGTAGATAACTGACTGAAGGTTTTTTCATTGTAGTTTGTCCAAATCCTGTTCTTGTATTTGTAGCCCCCCACCCTATCAAAAATGGGTCCAACCAAGCTGCGAATCGCCCCCGTACACCATAAAGTCCCCTGGGGACTTACCAGCATATCGGATATTTTATTTTGCGCAGGGCCACTTAAAGCAATTTTAACAGGGCCTGAGGGAATATTCTTGTGCAAACCAACCGTATGCGCAGTCCAAGGATTGTAATACACATCCAATATAATATCATTGACATTTCCAAAAGTGGGTGGGTCATAATACAAGACATTTAAAAAGCCTCGGCTATCAAGTAAATATCCAAAATTAAAGCCTCCGGTAATACATAATAAATCATTGTTGACACTGGTCTGAAACTTCTTGATAGGATAAAATGTATAACAATAAGGCAGCGTATCTCCGGTATTACTATAAATAGTTTGAATATGATTCCAAGAAACCCCATCAAATTTCATAATTGTATCATTAACATCTGCATATAAATCAACACCAAGGGTAGAAATTGCAGAAGAATGATAAATTGAAACTGGCAATCCATCAGTTATATCCATTCTTGACCAGCGGTTAAAATCAAGAATATTATCCTGAATATCTATGTAGTATATTCCGCGTGATGTAGAAATATAAATTTTATTGTGAAAAATACAGGATGATCTGACATTGACATTTGGGGTGAAAGCAGATCTTTCAAACTCATTTAAATCCATATCATAGGTCACTAAACCGAAATCTGTTGAAAAGTAAACAAAGTTGCTATCGCAATAGATGTGTTTGATTGATTTATCACCGGTGATATTTGTATTTTCCATAATGGCCGGCCGATTGATCACGAGCCCATTATCTTTCACAAAATCTAAATTTCCATTTGTATACGCTATGATTAGAGTTTTATAACTTTTATTGTAAGCTATTGTACTCACACCCATGTCACTCAATCCGGTGATTTTATTCAATATTTGAATGGAATTATCTTCAACCTGAGCCACAGATACACTCAACTCATTGGCCGTATACAGGAAAGGATGATTGTAAGCAAGTGCCGTTGCATTATTGTATGATATAAAAGACTCCCACTGATAAACAGCGCTTAAGGGTTGTAAAAAAGCGATTCGGGAGAAGAACAGGAAAAGGAAAAGGAGTTTATATTTTTTCATAAAATTTCTGCTAAAGACCAAAGAAAAGGGTGATACACGAGGCACCACCCTATCTTACCTAATTAATCATTAAAATCCTAATTACCTATATTCTAACAAAATCCTTTATTCAATACAGATAACGGAGTGATTTCAGATAGGGTTGGTTGAATTGAATAAATTATTTCAAAAAATTGAATATTTTTTTTGTCAAGAAATGAAAAATTCGAATATCTACAACACAAATCATTGATATTTAATTGAATATATGTTTTTTCTCCTTGTATTTTAATTTCATTTTTTTCAAAATAATTTGACTCATCTAAAAATGAACCATCTCCCTGCCCAGCTTTTTCCTTTTCACTTTCTATTCTGAGCAAACTATCGAGAATTGCCTCATCCTGCTTTTTCTTATCAAGAGATTTTTTATCCTTAGATTTAGTATTCAGATTTTTCTGGTTCAAATTTGTTTTAATCAAATAGAGATCAAATGATTTATCTTTTTTGGCAGAGAGGTATCCAATTCCAAAGTCTTCAGAGAAACAAATGGATTTCTCATCGAAACTTGAATTAATGGGTTTTCCAATATTGGCAGCCTGTATCCAATCAATTCCATTTCCAGTTGGCTTGCTGTAAAACAAATCAAAACCACCATAACCCACATGACCTGTTGAAGAAAAATAAAGAGTTCCGTTGGTATGGATAAAAGGATGCATTTCATCCGCTTTTGAATTGATTTCAGTACCCATGTTTTTAGGTAGAGACCACTTTCCATTAGAGTATTGGCTGTACCAAATATCGTAACCTCCTTTTCCTCCCGGCATGTCTGAGCTAAAGTATAAGGTTTTTGCATCAATAGATAAACTGGGATGAATGTAATTGTACGCGGGATTAATAAAATCCAAGAGTTTGGGTTCTTCCCAGTCTATAATGCCAAACTTTGAAGAAAACAACTGCTGCAAAAAAAGATTATTGTCATTAGGATTCTTCACTGACTGAGAATAGACGGCATATTTTTGTTCTTTATTGAAACTGATTGGACCATCGATTCTGTAGAGAGAATTTAATTTTTTGGAAAGGCTGGTAGGTTGATTTAAACTACCATCATAGGAAAACTCTGCGTAGTATAAATCGAGTGGCGCTTTATCTTTTTCACCCCAATTGGAAACGACATCATTTTTCGGAATTCTGTCTGAACAAAAAACAACACCTTTTTTAAAAAAGGTTGCAGCAATTTCATCAAAATTTTGCTCAGAGGCTTTAGATTGAATTTGGATACTGGCGTTGGGGTAAACAGCTTTGACTTTTGAAATGGCTTCCACCTGATCTAAAAGTGCTTTGGCCTTGGCATCAGAGGGTCTTTTTTTCAAATATTCAACAAAGTAGTTTTTTGATTTGGAAAATTGTTCTTCATCCATTTCCAATTTGGCTAGACAAAGCAGTATATCTGGTCTTTGGTCTTTATAACTAATAATGTCCTTTAATAAATTTCTAGACTTATCTCCTTGTTTGTCAAGCCTATACGCTTCTGCCATATTAATTTTAGCATCAACACCTATTACCGGTCTGGCATTACTTGTTTTATAAAGGGATTCGTAAATCTGAATGGCCTCCCCAACCTTACCAGCTACAAGCAGGTCATCTGCTCTCTTTAGTTCACTTACCGAACTTTGTGCTTTAAAAAATAAGGGTAACAACAAGAATAACCCCAAAATATATTTTTTCATATCAAATGATTATTGAAAACAGAAATGATACAATTGTTAAGAATCTCATTATAATCAAGTGTAAATTTATAAAATTAAAGCAATTAATTATATTTGATGCTTACAAACCTTCCACAAGCTAACTAATTTATGAGAAAAAAAGTATTGACACTGATGATTCTGGCCACTTTGGGCTATAACGCTATGGCACAAGTCAAAGCAACAATGAAAGAAGAAATGAGATCCAATTCCAAAGGAAGTTTTTCCTGTATCGTGATGGACTTTCCAGCTACAAGTTATGATAAGGTAAAAGATTCCTGGAATAGTTTCATCAAAGAATATAAGGGAAAAACCGATTACACAAAAAAAGATAAGGAATTCTTCACCGACGATGCCAGCATCAAAGACATGAGTGAAAATACAGTGGATATTTATGCCAGATTAACGGACAGAGAAGATAAGGGATCAGAATTTGCCGTATGGTTTAACTTGGGTGTCAATTATTTATCACAAAAAGACTTTCCTAAACAATACGATGTAGCCCAAAAACTACTGGAAAAATTTTCTAAGAAACTTTCAGCTGATGTACTTGAAGATCAATTGAAAGAGGAAGAGAAGAAAATGAAAAAAATTGAAGATGAATTAAAGGATTTTGAGAAAGAAGAATCCAAACGCAAATCTGATATCGAAGACTACAAAGCTACCATCAAAAAAATGGAAGACAATATTAAAAAGGCAGAGGATGATATTAAAAAAGCCATCGAAAATCAAGGCACAAAAAAAACCGAACTCTCTGACCAAAAGAAAAAAGTAACAGAAGTTGAAAATGCCTTAAAATCATACAAAAGCAAATAAAAAAAGTCCGATTGATACCAATCGGACTTTTTTTTGGGTGTGTGTTGTGGGCCTTATTTTCTTATGATTACTTTTCCTGAAACTGATTTTTCAACACCGTTATCTTTGTATGTAAATACTACGGCATAGGTTCCAGCAGGTAATTCTTGATTTGTTTTGGATAATCCACTCCATTCGTTACTGTAGTTCTGAATTGTAGCAACTTCTGCACCATTCATGTTATAAACTCTCAGCGTGTTATCTGGATAATTCTCAATGTTTTTGATGATAAAATAATCATTCAATCCATCGGCATTGGGCGAAATACCCTGAGGCATAACCGGTCTGAGAGAAACTGAACCATTAGACTGGCCTTTGCTTCCATTAGCCCCATTGTTTAATGATCCTCCACCTAGTGAAACTGCTGGATTATTGGAAACAGTAAACAAGCTTGGGTTAACCAGGGTAGCACTGCTTACTTTTGTACAACCATACATGTCTGTCACAGTAACGGTGTAAGTTCCAGCGCCTACATTAGAGAGGGTGTCGCCTACATATCCGGTAGACCATTCAAATGTATAGAATCCCATACCACCTGTCGCCTGCGCTACGATAACACCATCAGTTGCACCGGGTGCACTCAACTGATTACCATTGGCTTTCATCTCAATTTTAGTTGATAGTGCAATAGCTGAAGGTTCTAAAATTTGAATATTAGCCTGAGCCAAGCAACCATTTAAATCTGTTACCTGTACAGAATAAGCACCACCGGATAAACCAGTTGCAGTTGAATTCTGATCGCCATTTGACCAAAGGTAGGAATAAGAACCAACCCCACCGTTTGCATCTACGATACCCGTACCGGATTGATCTCCATTGCATTTGATATCATAACCCGTGTCATTGATTAATGTGTAAGCGTTGAGTGATAGCGCTGAAGGCTCAGTTAATAAAACTGTTTCCGTCTGGGAACAACCATTGGCTTCTGTTACTGTAAGCGAGTAAGAACCTGCAGGAACACCAGTTAAATACTGTGCGTTGTGTCCAGTTGACCACTGATAGGTGATTGGAGATGCGCCGCCGTTTACAATGGTTCCAATGGTTCCGTCAAAACCACCATTACAAGATACATCATACCCATTGTAGTTTTGTCCCGAAAACATCTGTAAGGATAAGACGGTATCACAAGGGTTTTGAGCCTGTAATTGAGTACCTAATAAAAATGGTAAAATGGCAGCAGACCATTTCACTGCTTTTGATTTGATTTGAATCTTTTTCATGTTTTTGTGTTTTTTTGATGATGAATATTGTGATAAATGTTATACAAATTTCAAGATTTAAAAGAGCCTATTTCATAGTAAAATACCGAATTGAAGATTTTGGGTTTTATGCCTATTTATCCTCTTTCGCTGCTATTTCAAATCCCTGATACAAAATTCATCTTATTTCCTGACTTAGCTTTCGGCAAGATACCCAACCAAAAAAAATGGGTGTTTCACCTAAGAAACACCCTTATCATTGAGAACTGAAAACTAAATTTTTAAAAAACAATACCACTGATGAGTAGTATGGAGACGATTGCAATCAATACACCGAGGGCATTTATGTTGGATAGTTTTTCTTTAAATAAGAAATAACCCAAAAGAGCGGACACAATTACAATAGATACATTATTCAGTGGTATGGCAATTGATTTGTCCCAAAATTGAAAGGTTTTCAACAAAAAATAAATGGAAAAAAAATTGGGTATTCCTAAAGCTATACCTGCCCCTACACTTTTCATATCAAGGGATTGTTTTCCAAGAAGTATTTGAATTGTCAAAATCGTAAGGCCAATAAGACCTGCACTGGCAAAAAGTCCGGAACTAAATTCTGCATCATCCTCCGCGGAATGAATAAAATACATATGTGTCAATTGTAAAATACATTCTATAGCACCACTTACAAGAAAAGCATAGGCTGGAAAAAACCACAACCATAGTTGAGATCCAGACTCAATTTTCTCCTTTTTTTGATCTTGCCAATTGGTTAAAATCACAGCCGCCAAAGCCAATACCATTCCGATCATTTTTGTTGTATCGGTTCCCTCCTTCAGCCAATAAATTGCAAAGGGGACAGAAATTAGAATAGACATTTTTTGAAGTACTGATGCAATTGTTAATCCAAAATGCATTACGGTCATTCCTACGGCATAAAATCCTGAAATAAATAAAAAACCGAGAATCAAAGCCGGATAAAACCATTCCTCTAAAATCACTAAGGAATCAAAAGGAAAACGGCCCAATACAAGGGATCCACAAAGAACACAAACTATATAATTGACTACAATTGCTTGAAAAGTATTGATTTTAAATTGAGGAAAAAATTTAAAAATCATGACAAGAATTGTAGAACTCAGAATACT
>CAZNNX010000023.1:0-1599 GCA_964574485.1 uncultured Saprospiraceae bacterium
GGCTTTGCGAAGATGGCGATTTTCAGTTTTATGCTAGGTTCAAGTTCGGTTTTTCGATTGAACTTTAGTACTGAAAATCGCCATCTTCGCAAAGCCGCAAACCGTTATCACATAGCATAAGTATGAAAATTAAAAAATGAGCAACATAAAATTATTTGAAGATAAAAGAATACGTAGCCATAATGATGAAGACAATGAAATTTGGTATTTCAGCATTGTTGACATAGTTGGCATTTTAACAGATCAACCTACAGCAGATAGAGCAAAAAGCTATTGGAAAGTGTTGAAAAACAAACTATTAAAAGAGGGAGATGAAACGGTTGCAAATTGTAACCAGTTGAAAATGATAGACTTACCTTAAAAATATAAAGAATAGAAGGTTTGAAATGGCAATATCAACTATACGCAAACCATTAATTTCATGATTAATAATCTTTAGGATCTAATCAAATTTTATGTCAGATAGTAAAAAATCAATTGCAGTTGTAATTCCAGCCAGATATCAATCAACGCGTTTTCCAGGCAAACCTCTTGTTCAAATACAGGGTAAAGAGATGATTCTTCATGTTTGTGAAAAGGCAGTGGAGGCCAATGTTGGAAGGGTTATCGTAGCTACAGATCATGAGTTGATTTATAACTGTGTCTCATCCAAAGGATATGAAGTTTATTATACAAAAAATACGCATATTTCCGGAACAGATAGATGTGCCGAAGTCTTGGATATGATGAATCAACAAGGATATCTTTATGATTATCTGATTAATTTACAAGGTGACGAACCCTTCATACAAAAAGAGCAAATTCAATTGCTGGCACATGGATTGGAACAGAATAAGGTTGTTACTCTTTGTAAAAAAATCAATCGGACTGAGGCTGATCGACCGGATGTGGTAAAAGTGGTTTTCTCTTCTGCGAACGGCGAGGCGCTCTACTTTAGCAGGTCATTGATTCCTTATTACAGAGACCCCAATGAATTAGATGAAATGTATTGGAAACATATTGGAATTTATGGATTTGACAGCCGAATATTAAGAGAAATTAGTCGGCTTGAGGCAGGTGATTTAGAAAAAAAAGAATCTCTTGAACAGCTGAGATGGCTGGAGGCATCCGTAAAAATGAAGATGGTTGAAACGACTTGGGATACAAAGGCAATTGATCGCCCGGAAGATTTATTGGGGATCTAAAGGAAAGATAAATCTATTAGGATAAAATTGTATTTAATTATTTATCTTAGCGCTGCAAAATAACTGAACCTACCTTAATAATGTACAGTCATGGCAAAGAAAAAAAACACAAAATTAGAATTTAGTAAAGAACAATATCTAGAGTGGTACGAACTAATGTATCGCATCAGAAAATTTGAAGAAGAGTGTAATGTGGTTTACTACCAAAAGAAAATACGTGGGTTTTTACACCTTTGTATCGGACAAGAGGCTGTATATGCTGCCATGGCTTCTGCCTGTCAATCAAATGATCCCTGGATCACAGCGTACAGAGTTCATGGGATGGCTCTTTCGAGAGGTGTAAGTTCCAGGCAGGCAATGGCAGAATTATTTGGTAAAGCAACAGGTAATGTAAGAGGAAAAGGTGGTTCTATGC
>CAZNNX010000023.1:1609-8664 GCA_964574485.1 uncultured Saprospiraceae bacterium
CGCGGCACAGAATTTTTACGGAGGACATGGCATTGTAGGAGCACAAATTGGTGTGGGTACAGGTATTGCCTTCGCTGAGAAATATCTCGAGAGAGGAACAGTATGTTGCACGCTATTTGGTGATGGAGCTGCCCGTCAGGGTATTCTTCATGAAACCTTTAACATGGCTATGACTTGGAAGCTGCCAGTTTTATATATTTGTGAAAATAATAAATACGCTATGGGTACCTCTGTGGAGCGTACATCCAACGTAAAGAACATACATACCTTAGGTGATGCCTACGATATGCCCAACAAGGCAATTGACGGAATGGATGTTTAGGTGATTCACAAAGAATTACAAGCAGCTTTGGCTTATGTCAGAGAAGGGAATGGTCCCATGTTGCTTGAAATAGAAACCTACAGATATAAAGGCCATTCTATGTCAGACCCTGCCAAGTACAGAACCAAAGAGGAAGAGGCAGCATACAAAGAAAGAGATCCACTAGGTAGAATAGAACAACTTTTACTTGATCAAAATTTCTTATCCGAATCTGCTTTGGAAGAATTACAAGAAAAAATAAAAGCTGAAATCAAAGACGCAGTTCAGTTTGCAGAGGAGTCTCCATTGCCAGATCCTTCAGATTTATATAATGATGTTTATGTCGAATCAGACTACCCCTATATAACAGATTAATTATGAAGAGCAGTTGGAGACAACTGCTCTTTTGATTTTACATAAAATCAACATCTACCTCATAGGGGTAAGTCATTAAAAATTGAATGGCTCTATCAATATTCAGCCCTTTGTAAATAACCCGATAAGTTACTTCAAAAATAGGTGCGTTTATTTTATTCTGCTGACATAAAAAATGAATGGTTTCAAGTGTTTTTAAACCTTCTACCATTTCAGCAGATTCATTTAGGATATTTTCCAATTTTTCTCCTTTTGCTATTCTGTATCCTGCATTATAATTTCTACTTTGCGTTCCTGCTGCCGTAGCAACCAAATCGCCAATGCCGGCAACACCCAAAAAAGCTTTGGTATCAGCACCCATTGCTTTGCCAATATGGATCATTTCCGACAAGCCTCGGGTGATGAGCAATGCCCACAAGTTTTTTCCCATTCCAATACCACCAAGTAATCCTGCGGCCAAGGCAATTACATTCTTTAAAACGCCTGCTAATTCTGCTCCCATAATATCATGTGTTCCATACACTTGAAATCTGGGACAACGAAGAACCTGTTGACCTAATTTAATCACCTCTGTGTATTTGCTGGCCAATAAGGTAGCTGCAGGTTGCTCAGCTAAAATTTCTGAAGAAAGATTAGGGCCTGATAGGCAACCAATCCGACACACAGAAGTTTCTTCTTCGATTACCTGACTCATTGTTTTAATACTGTGCTCCTTTACTTCAGAAAAAGTGGTTATTTCTGCGTCAAGACCCTTTGTACCATGTATCAGAAAATGGGTTGGTTTTAAATAAGGACTCATGTTTCTCATTAACTCCCTAAAATATTTGGAGGGAATCACAGGAAAAATCAATTGGCATTTCTGAGACATGAGCTCAAGGTCACGACATGCTTTTACTTTTGTATTCAATTGGGAGAAGTTTCCTACCTTGTTCTCTATCTGCTCAAACACCTCCGATCTACGTGTAAAAAGTAGCACTTCTGAAACGTTTTCAGATAAGAGGTTGGCGATACAAATCCCAAAACTACCCGCACCTACAACTCCCACAGTAGTTTCTGATAAGTGTTCTTGATCCATGAAAAATTTTATGATGTATTGCAAATGTAAGTGAAATGATTCATACTTGTATCATGCTTTGGAAAGGCAAATTAAAATTAGTGAATTAGCACTTCGGTCGACTCGAAAATTCTTATCTTTATACAAAGTACTTATTATGAAGAAAAGAGAGTTTATCAAAAATACTGTAAAACTTGTTGCTGGGAGTTTTTTACTGCCTAATATGCTGCAAGCCTGTGCACCCTTGCAAGCTGCTACCCCCTCCAGCAACTTTCAACTTCCTGCCCTTCCCTATGCATTTGATGCACTGGAACCATTTATTGATAAAGAAACCATGGAAATTCATCATGGAAAACACCATGCGGCCTATGTCAATAACTTAAATAAAGCAATAGAATCGCACCCCATGAAAGGCAAGGAACTTAATTTTATTCTTGCTCAGTTAAAAAAGGAAGATAGCAGCCAACTTATTAGAAATAATGCAGGAGGGCATTTTAATCACAGTATGTTTTGGAAAATTCTTGGCCCCCAAAAGGAATCAAAACCCACTGACCTGCTTTTGAAAGCAATAGAGAATAGCTTTGGAAATTTTGAACAATGTAAAGAAAAGATTATCAATGCCGGAATGAACGTTTTTGGCTCTGGTTGGGTTTGGTTGTCGGTCAATGCATCTCAAGGGTTGGAACTATCCGTAACTGCAAATCAGGATAATCCGCTTATGTCAGGTATAGTCTCCAATCCAGGAAATCCAATCCTCGGAATTGATATTTGGGAGCATGCCTATTATCTAAAGTATCAAAACAAAAGAAAAGATTATCTAACTGCAATCATGAATCTGATACAATGGGATCAAGTGTCGAACTATTATCAAGGGGCTTTAAACAAATAATTTTTTCAATAGTATTTACAGGATTCTTCTCCTGTATTTTAGCTCAAACAAATCAAAAATCTGGGCTTGGTTCCTCTTTTTTTCTTTCAAAAAGCTACCTGATGGGTCAATTTAACCCGGAGACCACGCAGGGTTTTGCAAAGTTGGATCCTTCAATACAAGTTGATCCTGAACGTAAAATGTATATGAGAGAGGAAGCTTTACAAGCTTTTTTAAAAATGAGAAAAGCAGCCTTGGCCGCCCATGTCGATTTAAAAATTGCCTCTGCGACCCGTAATTTTGATACACAGAAAAGTATCTGGGAAAAAAAGTGGAAGGGCATATTTAATAGTTCCAATATACCTATTCCAGATTCTATTAAGGGTGTAGAAAGAGCAAAAAGAATCTTGGAATATAGTTCCATGCCAGGAACATCAAGGCATCACTGGGGAACAGATATAGATATAAACAGTGTTGAGAATGCTTATTTTGAAACAAAAAAAGGAAGTTCAGAATATCAATGGCTTTCACAAAATGCATATAAATATGGCTTTTGTCAAACTTATACAGCCAAAGGAAAGAATCGGCCTAGAGGTTACAATGAAGAACCCTGGCATTGGTCTTATTTGCCATTGGCCAAGACCTGTTTGACAAAATACATCGAGCAGATAGATGATTCTCAATTGAAAGGATTTCTGGGATCAGAAACAGCTGTGGAGATTAAAGTGGTAGAAAATTATGTAAAAGGGATAAATAAAGATTGTCTCAAATAAACTTAGCCACAGCTCTGTTGATTCTGTCATTGATTGCCATTCCCAAACCTTTAGATGGCACTGTTTCAATTAAAATTAGATCCAGTTGCATCGCATCTAGTTGATGTAAAGCGTCATAAAGATGAAAAGCGGCCTCATCTAAATCTCCTTCTTTGCTCAAAACAATTGAATGGGCAATAGGCAGATCTGAAGGAATAGTTGTAAAGCCAATAAATCCAATTTTTAGATGACTATGTTCCTCTGCTTTAAACTGAATTGGATAAATATGTAATCTGGTTCTTGGAGAATAATGTTGCTTTAACATTCCGGGAGAGGTCAATTTTCCGGTTTCATGATTTAAAATCACTAAGTTGGGATCTTCTTCAAAGAGTAAATCTATATCAAAAGCGCCTAAACGGTGAACAATTATTTGATTATCTGAGGCAGAAATAACGGTTGACTCTACACCTTTCTGGCATGGACCTCCGTCTAAAATGAATGGTATGGTTGAACCAAGTTGTTGCAAAACATGAGCCGGGGTGGTCGGACTGATATATCCAAAGGGATTCGCACTGGGAGCCGCAATAGGAAATTCAAGTTCCGAAAGAAGCGATAATGTGATTGGGTGCTTGGGAATTCTAAGAGCAACCTGATTCATACCAGCAGTCACGATATCCGGGATCAATGAATTTTTTTGAAAAATAACCGTTAGGGGACCAGGGCTGTACTTGTTGAGAAGGTAAACACCCATTTCAGAGGGTGATTCCGTGTATTTTTGAATTTGACTGCTTTCATATAAATGAACAATCAAAGGATTATGATAGGGTCTTTTTTTTACGTCGTAAATTTTTTTTATTGCCGGAGTAGAAAGCGCATTTCCAGCGAGTCCATACACAGTTTCGGTAGGAATAGCGATTAATTCATCTGCCTGAAGAAGAGATGTAGCCTGTTGAATATCAGTGCTGATAATTGTTTCCATTAAAAATCCTCCTCCTTGTTTTTTTCATTGATATAATGCCAGAAACTAAAGCAGAGTCCAGCGTTGGGAACCAGACACACAAGCTCCCATGCAGAACGTATTCCGGATGTCCATACAGGATGTTCGATCCAAAACAATAATACGGAAGCAAACATAAGGAGCATCCCCCAAAATACAATTCCAGCCAAACCTATTTTTTGTAATGGTTTAACCCACAAAATAAGAACCAAAAGTATTTCGAAAATCCCCAGACCATAAATAAGCCATATACTTGTTTTCTTTTCTAAGGCAAAGAGAAAAGAAATACCTTCGATCCATTCAGATTTTATTCCATAATGAAACCCAAATGCATACCAGGCATAACCTAGTAAAGTTAAGGTTAGAGAGAATTTTAATAAAAACATGGTTTTTGAAAGTGAAACCTTGGTGAACTGCACCTGATAGTAGAGCAAAGGTGTTGCAATCTGTGAGGCATACAACAAAAGTGTAGGCCATTCATTGTGATTTTCTGCTCTGTATAGCTGGGCCAAAAGAAGTAGACTAAATGACAAATAGATGAAGAAAGTACCCCATTTTGAATCTCTGCTGTCCAAAGTAAAACTAAATAAGGCACCCAAAGCAAAAAGCCAACCAAAAAACATGGTGATTTTATCAACAAACCACTGGCTAAATCCTTCTTCAAGCGGAAGCAAATGGGCATAGGGCGCACCCCAGAATAGATGTTGCCAAGCCCGACCTACTAAAAGTAAGAAGGTGGTAAATTGAAGAATTTTAATTATTTGAAATCTTAGCACAACTTATATTTTATGATCTGTAGGCACTATTTCTTTCGCTATCAAGTTTGATTAAAATACCTACCATTATAGAAAAAGACAACATGGATGAACCGCCATAACTAATAAAAGGTAGAGGTATCCCAATGACGGGTAACAACCCCATGGTCATACCTATGTTAACAAAAATATGAAAAAGAAAAATAGAAGCGACGCCGTAAGCATAGTATTTTGCAAAATGAGTTCTTTGTCTTTCTGCAATATAAATAACTCTTAGTAAGAAAGAGGCAAATAGAAGAATCACTAAAGAATTTCCTAAGAACCCCCATTCTTCCCCAACAGTGCAGAAAATAAAATCTGTTGTTTGTTCAGGAATATAATCCAATTTGGTTCTTTCACCTTCTAAAAATCCTTTTCCCAAAATACCACCAGAGCCAATGGCATATTTTGATTGCTCCAGATTGTACATAGACCCAAGGGGATCGCATTTTTCAGGTCTTAACCAAACCCATATTCTTTCCTGTTGGTGGGGTTGTAAGGCATTGTGAACCAAATAATTTACAGAGCCAACATAAGTAATCATGAAGATCAACAAAACAGAAAGGGTAATCACCAATTGCCAATTCTTGTACACTATCTCATAAATACTTAAAACCAGGAACAGGATAAAAAAAACATAAATCCATATAAAAACCCAGGCACCCTGAGAGAAAAACCATAAAATCAATGTGGTTATAAAAAAAGTCAAAAAATATTTTTCTAATTTTTTATTATTTCTGAGTAAAATCAAGGTTGCAATCATCAAAAGACTTAAAAGGATGATCCAAATACTGTCTACGAGCAATGCTGCAACCGATAAGATTATACCTAAAAGCACAATGACAAAAAATACAGAGGGAAAACCTGCTCTGAAAAGAACTAGGAAAAAGGAGAGATACACGAGCGTTGAACCTGTATCATTTTGCAAAAGTACAAGTAGTATGGGTATGGAGATAAGGCCTAATGCCTGTAACCTGCCACTGTTTTGTGTCATTTTGATGTCGGGGATACTTAGGAGAAATGCAAGAGCCATAGCTGTTGCTGTTTTACCAAATTCTGAGGGTTGAAATCTGAACCAGCCCAGGTCAAACCATGAAGTTGAGCCATTAATGGGTTTGGTGAATAATACGGCAACGAGTAGGATGAGAATAAAACCTAAATAATAGAAAGATAGGTTTTGGATAATTCTGCTCTCCATAAATTGAATGACAACAACAATCAAAAAGGAAAGACCGATAAACAATAATTGTCGGCCATAGTTCTTTTGCAATTGAAAAATGCTTGTGAATTTATCCGGATTAAATTCAGAAGCAAAGATCATAAACCAACCTGTCAGGATAAGGAGAAAAATGATTCCCATTAAGGTAAAATCATAGGTTCCTTGGATTACCTGTTGTTTTCTATTATTCATTAATAATCTCCGTTGTATGTTTTAATTACCATTCTGAAGAATGCATCAAGCATATCAGGTTTCATGGGGAGTAATTCCATTTTATGCGCTTGTAAGTTGCATTTTTCAATAGAGGTTTGAATAAATTCCTGCCAATGTATATCCAAATGAATTAATCCCTCCAGGTTGTTATTGTCATGTACTTTTTCGAATAAATCTGTAATCAAATGACCATTATGGTTCAGTTGAATCAGCTCTTTAACGTTCATGGGTGGAATACGTTGAGTTTCAACAATCCACAAGGCTGCCAAAAGGGGTCTTAAAAAATGTAAAAGTCTGTGTGTGGGAATCTCCGATTGCGATTGTAAATGTTTTCTGTGGAGGTTCATAGCCAATCCTGCATAATGTTGTAAGCAGAGTTGAGGCTGGAAAAAGTGTTGTGATAAAGACCAGAGAGAAGCGTGAAAGTCAGCATCTGTTAAATACACAATTCCTGCATCAGCATTGCCAGTTTCTACATGATT
>CAZNNX010000023.1:8674-26728 GCA_964574485.1 uncultured Saprospiraceae bacterium
CTGTTAAATACACAATTGGAGATTGAATCCACTCGTAAATAGTTGCATTGGAGTGCATTAGCAAACGTAATACCTTGCGAATATCCCAGCCGCAAATATCCAGCGAGCGATCTGAAAACAGGTCGAGACCATCGTCTTGAGGGAGTACAGATAAATACCATTCAGTTGGATGAACAAAAATGAACCGCACGTCATAGTCAGAATCTTGAGAGGCCAATCCCCAACCCCTGCTACCACTCTCACAGGCATACAGGATTCTTATTTGGTTGTCGGCTGCTATTCTGTGCAGTTCATCATAGATTGACTTTTTGATTTGGTTGTCTATCAGATTGTATTTATCAATCATATTCATTTTCAGATTTTTCTTTTTTAGGTAAGTTTTTCTGCATCAAGTTTGCTGACATCATAGCTTTTTCTACTGATTTTCTATGTTCTGATTGGATTTCCTTCTTGATATATTTTTCTATGATTAAACTGGCGATGGGAGCAGCATAGCTTGAACCCCAACCACTATTTTCAACATATACAGCAATCGCAATTTGAGGATTTTCCTTGGGGGCAAATGCTATAAATGTGGAGTGATCAATCCCATGTGGGTTTTCCACCGTACCTGTTTTTCCACATACAGTGATATCCGGTATGAGAGCAGATCTTCCAGTACCAGCTATTACAACTCTTTCCATGCCATCAACAATCGGTTCAAAATATTGAGGATGCACCATGGTATAATTTCTTTCTTTGAATTTTTGAGGAATCAAAAGGCGAGAGCCGTTAATTTCCTTGGCGAAATGAGGCGTATAGTAAAAGCCCCTGTTGGCAATTATAGCAGTTAGATTTGCCATTTGTAATGGAGTAATTTGCAACTCTCCCTGTCCTATGCCCACAGAAACTGAATTGGAAAAACGCCATCTTCCTTTGCCGTATCTTTTGTTGAAATATTCAATGCTTGGTATATTGCCTGACATTTCACCCGGTATATCCACCCCAAGTTTTCTTCCTAGTCCGAATGATTTTAAATGGTCTATAAGTCTGCCCATTCCTTTCTCAGGAGCCTCATATCCGTATAAGTTTACAACATCTCTGTAGGTCTGACAAAAATAATTATTACAGGAATATTGAATAGCAGCAGCCACATCTTGAGTAGTACCATGTCTATGGCATCCAATACTTAAATTCCCTAAGATATATGCTCCAGGGCAATGCAAGGAAAAATCTGGGGTAAGGGTGCCCTCCTCCAGACCTATAGCCGCTAGTATAGGTTTAAATATAGATCCCGGTGGATATTGTGCCATTAGGGCGCGGTTAAATAAAGGTTGGGTTGAATCTTCTGTAAGTTTTTTGAAGGCAATTGCTCTGTTATTATCTACTGATAAAATTTGAGGGTTGTATGTAGGGGCGCTTACCATCAGGAGTATTTCACCAGTAGAGGGTTCAATGGCTACAATGGCTCCAATTTTATTTTGCATCAGTTGTTCGGCATATTTTTGCAGCTCTAAATCAATAGAAATTTTCAACTCCTTTCCAGATTCGGCTTCCTCATCTAATTTACCATTTTTATATCTGCTTTGAATTTTACCCCATTTATCTTTGAGTACGTGTTTTACTCCTCTTTTTCCTCGCAACAACTCTTCATAATACAGCTCCAGGCCACTGGTTCCTATATAGTCGCCTCTCTGATATGACCCCTTGTATTTTTCCATTTGCCGGGCTGTTACCTCACTGATATAACCTAAAATATGTGCAGCGTTATCAACAGGGTATCCTCTGACATTTCTTCTTGTACTTTCAAATCCAGGAAATTCAAATAAGTGCTCCTCAATCATAGAAAAACTATCAGCAGGAATTTTGGTGATGAAATCAAATGGTTTTCTCTTGGAAAATTTGATATCATTCCAGTTTTTTTCCATTAAGCTGATAAATTGTTGTTGTGTAATACCTAAGATTTGACAAAACTTAGCTGTATCTATTTTACTTTCTTTTACTGTGGTGTAAGTCGCCTGTAAATCATAAATGGCCAGATTATAAGTAAGTATACTATCGTTTCTGTCATACATCAAACCTCTGGAAGGGTAGAGGGTGAGAGATTGCTTAAAGCTCTGTTGTTTTTGATATTTATCATCCCAAATTTGAATTTGAAATGATTTAGATACCAAAGCTGCAGCAACCAGGATAATAATCAATTGAAAAATTCTGTAACGACTTTGAAAGATGTCCTGAGACATATGGTTTATTTCCTGGAGTTAAAAAGATATTGATAAAGCAAAATAATAAAAAAAGAAAAGATAAAGCTAACCAAAATTCTTGCTAGACTAAACCAGCTGAGAGATAAATCTTCCAGAGTGAAATAAAAAAATATATGAAAAAATAGAAAAATTGCTAGATAAGAACTAAACCACCTCAGCCCTAAAGCAGGAATACTTATTTTTTGGTTTCCCTCATATCCATTCCTTGGTTCTATAATGCTGAGAATCAGTGGTCTTGCAAATGCCATTAAAACAGTTGTTGAGCTGTGTATACCGTAGCCGTCATAAAATATATCAATGGAAATACCTGTTATAAATCCAAGGAGTACGATGATGCCATGCGGTAAATCAAAAGGTAACAGGAGAATAAATAAGGGATAAATAAATAGGTTGATATTTTCATAGCCAACGTATTGTAATACCAAACCCTGAATGAGAATCAGGATAATGAAATGAAAAAGGATATATATATATTTGTTATTCATTGTTTTGAATCTGTTCAATTTTTTCTTTTTCCCATTTCATGAGGTCATCAACAACATATACATTTTGAATATTGAATAAATCAATTGTCAAACGAACCTGAATACTATAAAAATTGCTTCCCGCTTCAAAACGATAAGATTCTATGTATCCAATCACATTACCCTCGGGAAACATGGAAGAGAAACCACTAGTGATGATACAGTCTCCTTTCTTAATCTTAACATGCCTTGGGATAGATTCCAACTGAGCTAGTCTTGGATCTTTTCCATTCCAGCTGAGAATTCCAAAATAACCATTTCTTTGTATTTTGGCACTAACTCGGCTGTTTTCATGGAGCAAAGACATCACGGTCGAAAAATGCTCGTTCACAGAAACTACAACACCCACAATGCCGTCCTTGTAAGCATTGATAACCCCTGATTTTGGCTTTATTCCATGTTTGGAACCCTTGTTCAAGGTGAGGTAATTATTTCTTTTCGCAACGGAATTGTTGATAACTGAGGCCTCTGTGAATTGATATCTTTGAAAGAGGCTATCTTGTTGAAGAATTCCTTTTTTTACAGAATTGTCATACATGGCATTGGGGAGTTTGCTTTTTAAGCGTGCATTTTCCCGAGCTAAAGAATCATTGACGGCAGCTAAATTCCAATACCTTGTCCATTTACTGCGATAATCGTACAGATTTCCAACCATTCTGTTGGCAGAACTTAAAAAGGCTGTTTTCTCTTGGGTTTGATTTTGAGAAAAATAAATATAAATGGAAATGGTCTCTAAGAGAATAAATACCATTAATCCATTATATCTGAGAAAGAAAAGCCCTATTTTATTCATTAGAAGAGAGAAGGACTATGGGTTTACAGGTTCTTCTGTGAAATCAAGAATGAAAATTTGGATATATTTTTCAAAGCAATTCCCGTACCTCTAACGACAGCTCTCAGCGGATCTTCAGCGATATGCACTGGTAATTTTGTTTTTTGACTGATTCTCCTGTCCAGGCCTCTGAGTAAAGCTCCTCCGCCTGTTAGATAAAGACCTGTTCTGTAAATATCTGCGGCCAATTCTGGCGGTGTACTCTCCAGGGCTTTCAGAATAGCTTCTTCGATTTTAGAGATGGATTTATCCAGACATTGGCTGATTTCACTATACGAAACAAGGATCTGTTTGGGTATACCGGTCATCAAATCTCTGCCGTTAACGGCATAATCTGCAGGAGGATTGTCAAGATGTTGTATGGCAGCACCCACATAAATTTTAATTTGCTCAGCAGTTCGCTCTCCAATTAGTAAATTGTGTTGCCTTCTCATGTAATTAACAATATCAAAGGTGAATTCATCTCCTGCCGTACGAATAGACTGATCACAAACAATCCCAGCCAAAGCTATCACTGCTATTTCAGTAGTTCCGCCCCCAATATCGATAATCATATTTCCTACAGGCTCTGTTACATCCAACCCAATTCCTAAAGCAGCTGCCATAGGTTCATGAATCAGATACGTTTCTCTGGAACCAACATGCTCTGCAGAATCGAAAACGGCCCTTTTTTCTACTTCTGTGATCCCAGAAGGTATACAAATTACCATCCGCATATTACGCAACATTTTTCTACGGTTTGGTATCATGTCTATCATTCCTTGCATCATGCGTTCCGCAGCCTCAAAATCTGCTATAACCCCATCTTTTAAAGGGCGAATGGTCTTAATTTTTTGATGCGTTTTTTCATGCATCATCATAGCTTTTTTTCCTACTGCAATTACCTCGTTGCTGTTTCTGTCAACGGCCACAATAGAGGGTTCATCCACAACCACCTGATCATTGTGAATGATAAGTGTATTGGCTGTCCCTAGGTCAATTGCAATTTCCTGGGTGAAAAAACTAAAAAATTTTCTTGTATTAAACATGTGGTTATGAGTAAATTACAGTGGTAAAAAGTATATTGTATTGTCTTTCTACAATCAATCGTAAAGCGCAAATTTAATAAAAAAAATCATCAAGAGGCATTTGGTTTAACAATAATATCTTAAAAATTAAAAACATCAACCTTTTATTTTTTTTTATTTTTTTTTGAAGGTTAATTTCATGTAAATTGAACTATAATTATATATATTTGACCGACTGATAGACTGAATGATATTTGACCGATTTTTCGGTGACAGACCTGTACAATGAACAAAAAAGAAACTCGAAATTCTACAACCAACAAACATAATACCAAGGTGAATCATCCCACCCTGGGAAGGTCCTTTTTAGAAAAATTACTCTCTGAAAGTGAGACTGATAACGAAAGTTCCGCAGACGCTACAGATTTCACTGAAGTTGAGATATGGGGTGAAATGGCAATTCAGGTGAAAGGAGACAAAGGAAAAAAATTAAAATACCTTCGATTTCCCAAACTTAAAGAAATGCTCGATGGCTTAACAGAAGAACAACCTGTTACTCCTGACGGTTATGTGATTTTAGACCAAGATCAAAAAAAAATACAGGCTGCTGATGTTGAAGAAATTCAAAATCAAATTAAAGATGGCAGAGATGATACTTCTGAATTTTTAAATTCTATCAGTGAAAAATTGAAATTCTTTGGTAAGGCTGCTAAAGAACCCCGCAAGACAAATCGATTTGAAGACGACGAAGATGAGGATGCATTTGAGCAAAGTATTGTTAAAAGTATAACCCAGGACGATTCAATTGTTTCTGAAACTCTTGCTGACTTATTGCACGCTCAAGGACAATTTAGCAAGGCCATAAAAATGTATCAGGCATTAATTTTGAAATTTCCCGAAAAAAGTGCTTTCTTTGCAAGGAAAATAGAACAAATTCACAAAAAATATAACAGATAATGGCACTACTTGTAATCTTAATCGCTATTGTTTCTCTGCTTTTGGTTTTAGTAATTATGGTTCAGAATCCGAAGGGAGGTGGGTTGAACTCAGCTTTTGGTGGAACCCAGGAAGCCCAGAAAATATTAGGCGCTGCTCGTTCAACAGATATTCTGGAAAAAGCAACATGGGTCCTTGGTGGCGCTTTGCTTATTTTGACATTATTAGCCGGAATGATAATTTAAAGATGTTATTCTCGATAAATATAGGTTCGCTTAACAGGTAGCGAACCTTTTTTATTTGTAATGAGGTTATAAACAATGACAAAGGAAGAACAAAAAGCCAAAATGAGTAAGGATGCTCTAAAAAGAGCCTCTCAACTTTTGTTTTATATCAAACCCTATCAATGGTCTTTTTTATTATCACTACTCCTTTTAGCTGTTTCAAGTTCGGTTTTTCTTGTTTTCCCTTGGGCTTCAGGTGAACTAATCGCCATAGCCAATAAAAGATCTTCTTATGGTCTTACCTTTACTACCATGGGAATATTATTAATTTCCCTGCTAGTCTTTCAAGCTTTTACTTCCTTTTTTCGAGCTGTTTTACTCACCTATGTATCAGAAAAAAGTATAGCTGATTTGCGTGTTGATTTGTACAAGAAATTGATGGCTCAACCCATGTATTTTTTTGAACAAAGAAGAGTGGGTGAACTTTCAAGCAGGGCAAGTGCAGATATTTCATTATTACAAGATGCCATTTCCATAACTCTTTCAGAGCTGATACGTCAGATCATCATCCTACTTGGTGGAATCGTCTATATTTTCTTAGTAGCTCCGGGTCTCACTTTAATTATGTTGGGAACCTTTCCAGTTGTAATTGTTATTGCCATTTTCTTTGGCAGATATATCAGAAATATTTCAAAAAACAGACAGGATGAATTGGCTCAAACCAATGTTATTTTAGATGAAACCCTCATGGCGATATCAGTTGTAAAATCATTTGCCAATGAATGGTATGAAACTGTCAGGTATGGTAAATCAATTCAAAAAGTAGTGCAGACTTCCATGCGCTTCGCTCAGATTCGAGGTTTGTTTTTCGCCTTCATCATAGCTGTTCTTTTCGGGGCTATTTTTTTTATTCTATGGTTGGGTGCCACAATGATTGATGATGTCTCTCCAGCAAGTACCTTTCATACAGAAGATTTTATACAATTTATCACTTTTACTGCCTTTATAGGAGGTTCTCTTGCCAGCTTGAGTAGCTTTTACGAGCAATTGATAAGAGCCTTGGGAGCTTCTGAGAGAGTATTGGAAATTTTAGACCTGCCATCCGAAATTGAAGTTAACCAGGAAGCCAAACCTCTCACAATCAATGGTGACATTCAGTTTAAAAACCTTGTATTTTCTTATCCTTCCAGAACAGAAATTCAGGTACTTAAAGGGCTAGATTTTGAAATAAAGGCTGGTTCAAAAGTTGCTTTGGTTGGAGCTTCAGGAGCAGGGAAATCTACAATAATTCAATTGATATTACAATATTATAAACCAGATCAAGGATCAATTTTAATCGACAACCAACCGATAGAATCCTTTAACCTTTCATCTTTGCGATCTGTTATGGCTTTAGTTCCTCAGGATGTAATCCTCTTCGGGGGTACCATCGAAGAAAATATCAGATACGGTAAACAAAACGCAACTACGGATGAAATCATGGAAGCCGCTGTTCAAGCAAATGCCTGGAATTTTATCTCAGAATTTCCGGAAGGACTGAACACCATTGTAGGTGAGCGGGGTATAAAACTTTCTGGCGGTCAGAAACAAAGAATAGCCATTGCGAGAGCCATCTTAAGAAATCCAAAAATATTATTACTGGATGAAGCTACTTCCGCCCTCGATTCCGAATCAGAGAGATTGGTACAAGAGGCATTGAATCGTCTTATGGAAGGACGTACTTCTGTTATCGTGGCACACAGACTATCTACTATCAGAGAAGTAGATCAGATCTTCGTTTTGGATCAAGGTCAAATTGTTGAAAAAGGAAGACATGATGATTTGATTCAAAAAGACAAGGGTATTTATCAATATTTGGCAAAATTACAATTTGATTCAAATAAAGGAATATGAATCTCAGGCAAGATTGGATTGAATGGGTAAATAAACAACATATTTCACCACTTTTTGGAACTTCCTTTGATGAATCTTTTGCCCAATTCTATTCTCTTTCAAATTTTATACAAGAAAATGATTTAAAAGAATCAGCGATCCTTCATTCCCAACAAACGAGAGCTCTAAGGTTAAAAAATGCAAAATCCTGTTTGTGGGGAGGATATTTGGAAAAAAGAGCCTGTTATCAATCGCCACTGTTTTTAGATCAAAAAGAACCCAGGAATTATCATCTTGGTATAGATTTTTGGGTGGAGGCAAACACGCCCATTTATGCACCCCTACAAGCAAAAGTCGTTGGTTTGGCAAATAATAAAAGCTTGTTGGACTATGGCCCAACCCTTATATTAGCGCATGAATGGATGGACAATCAGTTTTTTTACACCTTGTATGGGCATTTGAGTACACAAAGTTTAGATCTTTGGAAAATAGGGGATCAGGTAGCCCCGGGAGCTTGTATCGGATATGCAGGCACAATACATGAGAATGGCTGCTGGGCAGAACATATACATTTTCAAATCATTATGGATATGCTATCCTTTCAGAACGACTTTCCAGGAGTTTGTTCTTTTTCAGATTTGGAATATTTTGAAGGAATTTGTCCTGACCCTATGTTTTTAGTAAAATAAAAAAAACCTCCCGAAGGAGGCTTAGATTATATTTTTTGTATTCTTTGTTTTCCTATGAGCGCACCCTGATCATTTAACATAAACAGATAAAAAATACCCGAGGGCAAATCTTTTATAGATAAGGTTGTTGTAGCTTCTGATAAGTTCTTATGTTCTTGTAAAACTCTACCCATACCATCCACTATGCTCAGTTGATAGTTCTGGCCCTCAGTAAGATCTGTATTTATCATAATTAGATCTGCGCTGGGATTTGGGAAAATATGAATATCTTTTATTTTTTCATAAGCGATAACAGAACTTCCCACAAAATTATCATTATACTCAATGCTTTGAATTTCAGTACCGGTGGAATCCATATTGAATCGAACTACAGGTACCTTAGACCAATTTGTCCAAAAATCGTATCGATAGGTAGTGTCTTTCAATGGGAAAGGAGGTGTTAGATTGAGAGGAAACCCAAATGGGTCTATCCAGGCTCTTGTCTGAATGATAGGTACTAATGTTCTTAATTCTATTTTAATTTCGCTTATCAAAGTCACTTTTTGTCTGATAACATCTGCCGTCTTATTAGCTAATTGGCAGGTTCCAAAAGCGTCAGCATTTAAATTGACAGATCCTAACAAACTAATTCTAATTGAATCTGCCGAACTAGTTTGAGGTGATAACTGAGTCAATAATAATCTAAGCATAGGAATAGAATCAAGTAATTGGGTGAAACTGACATTATAATTATCATTAAATGTAGTATTGTAGGTAAAAGGTACCTTTTGTAAAATTTGAGTGTTGGTAAATGCAGCAGTGAAACTTTGTCCAAATAAATCTAGACTTGCTCCAATTACCTTCATTTCTGTACTGTCAACATCTACATAACCATCTGCCAAGCCATTAGCCAATGTTATTAAGATGTCTGCATTTGGGAAAAGAGCAGCAGCAGAGCCACTTGAGGCATATCTGACACTGTCAAATAACCTGGGGTTGCTAGAAGTTAGGAAACTAAAATTCCAGGTTTGCGCAGTTGAAGAACTGGGGGTTACCGTAGCACTGCCAACAGAATCAGCTTCAAAACGTACAAGCGTATCAGCCGCAGCATAAAGTATCGAATTGTTGATACTAATCTGTCCCAAAACCATTTGGGCGCAAAATAATAAGGGAAGGATAAATAAATTTTTCATCTTCAGGTATCTAGTTTTTAATGATTTGTGCAAAAATAATAAAAATAGTTGAACTTAATTAAGTAAAAATAAAATCTCCACGAAGCTTACTCATGTAGGCTATATCATCCTGGTTTAATTTTTCTTGGGTAGTCAACAAAAATTTCCGTTTGCATCCCCGCCGGATCAGAATTTTTTGGGAAAGATTTCTATTCAATATATCATCATAACAAATGATAATGTCAATTTTTTCCTTACTTGCGTAATCCAGAATACTTTGAACTGCCCTCAGGTAATCTTCCTCAGAAACACAGCAATGGTATAAAATTTTTAAAGTTTCATTTCGGTGAATTACAAATACATATGTATTTTCCCCTCCAGCAGATTGGATCCAACCCTGTTTGAATAAGGGTTCAAAAGAACTAAAATAATATCGGGGTTCTTTTTGTGTTTGAGATTCCAATATCCATGGATAATTTTGAATCCATTCGTTTTTTAAAGAAATTGTTTCTTCCAATGCTGGTCCACGATAGCTGCTAATCTTAGAATCAAGATCATCCTTTTTTCTCAAATCAATCAGGTAGTTGACGAATTGATCAATACAATGAAGAACAGGAATCCACAACTTCCATTTTTTATTTTTTTTGGGGAGAATCTTTGCCAGAGACATACGTAGGTAAAATCTTTTTCCACTTTGAAAAAAATGAGACTGGAAACTTTGGGTTTGAACATATAGCTTTTCTGCCTCCATAGTGAAATCAGTAGCTGCCAAACAAGTATTTAAAAGAAGAGCCTCTGATACTAATTGTTTCCCCAGACCTTGGCCCCTACAGGCTGGATCTACCCAAATACAGGATAGCCAAGATATTTTAATTTTTCTGTTCTGAATAGAAATTTCATCAGGCAACAATCCCAAATACGCCACCAATTGATCCTTATCATTCAATATGAGAATTAATCCAATTTCATCTCCCTCTAAAAAAGGGTTATGCATCTGAGAATAAGCACGGTGTATACTGATAGGAATATGAATCCATGATTGGAACCGATCAGATTCAACCAAGGTTTTAAACTGCGCAATCGGGATATGTTCTACTTTATGTAACAAAGGCAATGTAAAATGTCTATTAAAAATACACTTTCGCTTTGAGTTACGTATAGTTTTCGCTTTATTTGTAAGTAATCTTCAAGATTTATTGCAATGAAAACTAAGTTTTTTATAATTTTTTTAATAATTCTCAACCAGCTGCAGGAGTTAAGGTCCCAAAATGGTCTTCCTCAAAATGCAGGAGCAAGAGGAGCAGCTATGGGAAATGCTGCATTATGTTTTAAAGATGTAGCTAGTTTGTATGCAAATCAAGCTGGGATTGCTTTTTTGGAGGGATATCATTTTTCTGCATACGGAGAACGTAGATTTTTATCAGAAGGGATGAATCTGTTTCAATTTGCAGCAGCAGCCAATTACAGTAAAATTGGTTCTTTCGGATTGCAAATCAATTATTTTGGTTTCGATCAGTACAATGAGCAAAAAATAGGATTGGCTTATGCGAGAAAGCTGGCCAAAAATTTTTCTATGTCGGTACAGTTCGACTATTTAGCTACGAGGATACCTGAGTATGGAGTTAGTTCCTCTTTCACAGCAGAAATTGGTCTATTGGCTGATCTTTCTCCTAAAGTATCTTTGGCAGCACATGTGTACAATCCCCTGATGAGTAAAATCAATGATCAGAATCTGCCCACATTATTGGCCTTTGGTGTAATGTATAAGCCTTCTGAGAAATTCTTGGTAAGTGGTCAGCTTGAAAAAGATATTTTTTCTAACCCATTTACCGGAAGGTTTGGGATGGAATATACGCCCATCAAAAATCTGGCTATTCGACTTGGAATTATCGCGGGTCAACCCCTGATGGTTTCACTCGGACTCGGAGTTATTTTACAGAGCCTGCGCATAGATATAGCAAGTTCCTATCATCAAATTCTAGGATTTACCCCATCCTTATCGGTCAGTTATGGATTTAAACCACAGCCCAAAGCTGCCAAAAAAGAAGAGAAAGAGTATGAAAATCCGTTCTAAATATGTCTTAATTTTAGGGGGCTTTTTTCTTTTCAACCCGATATTTGCTCAGGTAGATACTACTGATTTATTGGATCAGGACAATGAGAATCAAATATTACTGGAAAATATAATTGAAGATCAAGACTTACAGGAATTTGATTTTGATACAGAATTTGAGCGATTGGAAACATTCAGAAAAAATCCTTTGGATATCAACACCTGTTCTAAAGAACAGTTGATTTCATTGGGTCTTTTATCCGAATTGCAAATTCAAGCCCTTCTTGGATACAGAAAAAGATTTGGTCAAATTCTTTCTTTATTCGAGTTGCTTCATATTCCAACCTTTGATGAGCCCTCGGTAAGAAGAATTTTGCCCTATTTAATTTTGGAAGAAGAAAGACAAGCTGATTTATTTTCTTTGTCAAAGGCATTTAAATACAGTAAAAATCAAATCTTTACAAGATACACCCGGGTATTGAATCAGCAGGCAGGTTACTTATCTGAAAATGGTGAGTCTCCAGCATATATAGGCAGTCCAGATAAATTGTACTTCAGATACAGACTTACCTTTAAAGATAAGATGAGTTTGGGTCTTACTTTGGAAAAAGATGCAGGGGAAGAATGGCTGATACCTTTTAGCCAAAACGCAAAGGTGAAATTGCCAGATTATTTCTCGATGCATTTTTACCTTAGAGATGTCAACAAACATATTAAAGGTGTGGCCCTGGGCGATTATCAGATTTTTTTTGGTCAAGGGCTTGTTATCTGGGGTGGTTTTGGAGTTAGAAAAGGAGCTAATACTACCAATATTAAAAGATTTTCCCCCTCTTTGAGACCTTACACCTCCGTTAATGAAGCCATATTTAACAGGGGAGCCGCAGTTCAATTGGCATTTGGTAAAAAAAGCAGATGGGAATCAACTGTTTTTGCTTCGCATCGGTTTCGGGATGGTAATATTAGTCTTGCAGATACATCTGATGATGCTTCACTGGAAGTATTACAAATTTCTTCTTTACAAGAAGGTGGTACCCATCGTACTTTATCTGAAATTGCCGATAAAAATTCTACGCAGTTTATAAGCACCGGAACACAACTTAAATACAAATCTGAGTATTGGCAGCTGGGAGCTCATTTTGTTTTAAACTACCTGACAGACTCTCTCAGTCGTACACCTCAATTGTATCAAAAATATCAGTTTCAGGGTCAGTACAATATGATGGCCGGTATCGATTATAGTTTTGTTTACAAGAACCTGCAATTTTTTGGGGAAACGGCTTTGAGTCATAATGGTGGTTTTGCCACCTTGAATGGATTGTTGGCATCAGTGGATGATAAAAATAGTTTAGCTTTATTATACCGTTATTTTGATCCCAAATTTCAATCACTTACAGGAAATGCTTTTGGAGAGACTGCCAATGTTAATAATGAACATGGATTTTATCTAGGATGGTCAAGTAATTGGGGGAAAGGAATTACTGCAAATGCCTATTTTGACATTTTTAGTTTTCCCTGGTTAAAATCAACTGCTGATCGCCCTTCACAGGGTTTTGAGTATTTTGTTAAAATTGATTATGCTCCGACTTATAAATGGAGTATGTACCTACAATTCAGACAAGAAACAAAACAAGCTAATGTCTCCAACAATGATACTTATACAGATTATTTACAATACAATACAAGAAATAATCTTAGGTTTCATTTCAGATACAGAATCAGTCGTGCTTTCGAAATGCGTACCAGAGCCGAGATGTCATTTTACAAAGATGAGGATTTTAGTTACGGTATGATGTTGTACCAAGATTTAGTCTGGACCCCATCCTTTGCTCCGATTAAATTGAATTGCAGATTGGCGGTATATGATGCAACCGACTACGATACACGCATATATGCCTATGAAAATGATGTCTTGTATTCTTTCTCTGTTCCAGCTTATTATGGTAGGGGTATGCGTTTTTACATCAACTTCAACTATAATATCAATAAGAATGTGGCCATTTGGCTGAGATACGCAACCACCGTTTATAGTGACCGAAATGAGATCAGCTCAGGTAATGAGTTGATTTCAGGTAATCAGAGATCAGAAATTAAGGCTCAAATTCGTGTTAGTTTTTAATGACCATTGCTTCCAGTAACAAGCGCAAATTATTGTCGGTACGCTCTATGTAGATATGTTTTCCTTCTTGCTTTAATTTGAACTTGCCGATAAGTTCTTGCATCATTACCAAACTTTCTTTGCTGTCGCAACACATTTTGGTGCAGCCCAAAGGTTGATTGATAACGCATAAATCACCTTGTTTTTGATAATTGCCCATGCACAGATTTCTTTCCAATTTCAATTGAATATTTTCATTTTCAAATAAAATTTCGACTGAAACATCCTCGGGATAATTAAAATTCTTTTGATTTAGTTCATAAGATTTAATCTGATATCGAATTCCCTCCCAAGGAAAGGATGATTCAGCAGTTGGTTTACTCTTCAAAAAATACAACTTTTGATTTTTACTATTTTGCAACACAAATGAATCTCCCTGGGTCATTTCTTTTTTATATCTGCCGTTTGAAACTAATTGAAGAATTTGAATTGTGGCAGTTTGATCACAACATGCTTCCGTACAAACATGGGGCAGGCCAATCTCAAGATCATTTTGAGTTTGTTTCAATTGTAACTGACATCGGTTTACTTCAAGTTGAACTTCTATGGCGTTCTCCTTAAAAGTAAAGGGAATTGGATTGAAATTTTGAATTTCATCATAACCTTCGATACGAGAAAGATAGTAAGTGCCTTGTATTAATGAAGGTGTAGTTGCCTTCTTTACAGATGAACATGAACAAACTAATAAAAAAGCTAGGAAAAGTATTTTCATGATTTTTTTCTTTGTAAAATACAAAGTTAATGCCAAAAAATTCTTGAACTTGAAGAGATACTCGTTAAAAACTTTCCATTTTTTTACAGATACTATTCAAAAACTTATATATTTGCAATCCGATTGAAAGCCTATTTCATGACCATTGATTACATTATGGTATAAACCTTTGGTTTTTTGACTATTAATCAATCATAGTTTTGAATGTAAGCACATACAATTTTAATTATTTTTTCATTTTTTACAATCCTTTAAGTGATGCAAGGAAAAAGTTTCGTGAGGTTTTTTACCATCGCACTGATACTAGTAGTTTCTTATATTTTTCTTTTAACGTTACCAACGTCTAAAATTGAGAAAGATGCCGCTTCATACGCAGACGCAGTAGCATCTAAAATTCAGAATGCTGAAGAAAAACAGGCTGTTTATGAACAAGCCTACGAATATTTTTTAGATGATTCTATCTCTGATCAAAAGTTATGGGGATTGGGAACCTATGAGGAACTCAAAAGAGGACAATTGTCATTAGGTCTTGACTTAAAAGGAGGAATGAGTGTTGTTTTACAAGTAAATTTAAGGGATTTGATTGTAACTCTCTCCAAGGAGAGCACTGATACACTTTTCAGAGAAGCAATTGAGAATGCCAGAAAAAAGCAAAATTCAGCCCAGGGCGATTTCGTAACTTTATTCGGTGAAGAATATAGAAAAATAGCCGGAGGAAAGCCTTTGGCCAGATTGTTTATCGCAAGTGATAAATTGAGTGGCATCAGTGTTGAATCAACTGATAATGAAGTTTTGGCTGCAATCAGAAAAGAAGCCTCTCAAACAGTTGAAAACACTTACAATCTTTTGAAAAAACGTATTGATAAGTTTGGTGTTGTTTCTCCAACTGTTTCACTAGATAAATCTTCAGACCGTATTACTGTTGAGCTACCCGGTGTAAAAAGTCCTAAAAGAGCGAGAAGATTGTTGCAAGCTACAGCCAATCTTGAATTTTGGGAAATGTATCGCGCAGTCGACCTCTTGGGACAGCAAGCTGCAGGTCCTTGGGTTCAATTAAATGATGCATTGAAGGCTAATCCCAAATTTAATCCTAAAGCTGCCGGTTTGGTTAAGCCTGATTCAGCTGCATTGGTTCAAATTGAAAAAATTAAAGCTGATACTGCTTTAACTCAAATACAAAAAGATTCTCAGATTGCCATTTTAGATCCTTCCTCTGTAAAGGATACCAATGATATTGGACCTTTATTCAATGCTCTTTCCGCTGTTCCACCTCAAGATGAAAATGATCCTTTTCATGGATATGCAAAAGTTTCAGATACTTCTCTGGTAATGAGCATGTTAAATTCAGAAGAGGCTAGAAAAATTATGCCAAGAGATCTTCGTTTTGTTTGGGGAGCCAAGTCTGACAGAACTAAAGACAAGGGTATCAGAATGTTTGAGTTATTTGCTCTCAATACACGTGGAGAGAAAAAAGCACCTTTAACAGGTGAAAGAATCACATCTACTTCAACCAGTACATCTTCCAAGGGGGGATTAGACTACGCAGTATCCATCGATATGGATAAGGATGGTGCCAGAGCCTGGAAAAAAATGACTGAAGCCAATGTAAAAAAATGTGTTGCTGTAGTTCTGGATGACAAAGTGCAATCATGGCCAAGAGTAAACGAGGTGATTCCTAACGGCAGAACTCAAATCAGTGGTAATTTCTCTGCTACCGAAGCCAATGATTTAGCAAACATTTTAAGTATTGGAAAATTACCGGCAAAGACTGAAATCATTGAGGAATCAATCGTTGGTCCAAGTTTGGGTCAGGATACCATCAATGCGGGTTTATTTTCTCTACTTATAGGGTTTTTATCAGTTTTGGCTTTTATGTTGTTCTATTATTCGACAAGTGGCTTGATTTCCTTGATCACACTTTTCCTTAATATTTTCATCATCTTTGGCTGCTTGGCTTCATTTGGTACCGTATTAACCTTACCAGGTATTGCCGGTATTGTATTGACCATCGGTATGGCAGTAGATGCGAATGTAATTATTTTTGAGCGTATCAGAGAAGAATTGAGAAAACCTGACGCTATTTGGAAAGATGCTGTGAAAAAAGGTTTTTCTAGTTCTTATTCATCTATCATCGATGCGAATGTAACAACTTTCATAACAGCTATTCTATTATTTAATTATGGTTTAGGACCCATCAAAGGATTTGCTACAGTATTAGCAATCGGTGTCATTTCATCTGTATTTACAGCTGTACTGGTTGGCCGGTTGATTTTTGAAAGATATGTTGTAAATAACAAACCTTTACCTATTTGGAATAATATGACCAAAGACGTATTGTCTAATCCAAAGATAGACTTTATGAAGTTGAGAAAAATGTCATATGTAGTATCTTCGATCTTAATCATCGCCGGTTTAGCTTCCATTTTTACCAGAGGCTTTGAGCTAGGTGTTGACTTCCAAGGTGGAAGAACTTATATTGTCGAATTTCCTAAGGCTGTTAATATATCTGAATTTAAATCTAAAATAACTTCATCTTTTGATGGTTATGAAGGTTCTAGTGTTAAGACTTTTGGTGATAAAAATCAGGTTAAAATCACTACCGGATTTATGCAAAATAGTTCTGAAGACAATGCAGATGCCATTGTTTTAGAAAAATTAACAAAAGCTTGTAACTCATATGCAGGTACAAACGTATCTGATTCCTTATTTGCTGCAGGAAAATCTGCTGAGGCTAAAGCTGGTTTGTATTTGTTGGCATCCAGTAAAGTGGGACCAACGATTGCAGACGATATCAGACAATCAGCTTTTTTAGCTTCCATTTTAGCACTTGCCTTTATCTTTATATATATCTTAATCAGATTTAGAAAGTGGCAATTTTCTTTGGGTGCAATACTTGCCTTGTTACATGACGTACTTATTGTAGCGGGATTATTTTCTTTATTAAGAGGTTTTACCACTTTCTCTTTGGAAATCGATCAGCATTTTGTTGCTGCTATCTTAACTATTATTGGTTACTCAATTAATGATACAGTAATTGTATATGACCGTATCAGAGAGGAGGCTACCTTGTCACCAAATGAAAAATTATCTCATGTTGTAAACAGAGCTATTAATAGTACCTTGAGTAGAACCTCATTTACCTCATTAACAACTTGGTTGGTGGTAGTGTTCTTGTTTTTCTTTGGAGGAGATGGTGTTGCAGGTTTTGCCTTTGCCTTATTTGTAGGTATATTGGTGGGAACCTATTCATCTATTTTTGTGGCCTCACCTTTGGTAGTAGACACGACAAAAGATACCAGTGCATTTGCCTTTAAGGAAGATGATGAGATTGATATGAGAGGGGAAGAAGCTAAGGCTTAATTTGAAATTAAAATATAGTAAAAGGAGGATGTATTCACATTCTCCTTTTTTATTTCCATATGTTTACTTCTCTTTCAAGAGAAATGCCAAACAAATTATATATTTTTTCTTCAATCAATTGGGCGAGTTCTTCAATTTCTTGTGATTGACCTTTGCCATAATGAACCAAAACCAAAGCTTGATTTTTGTGAACCCCACAATTTTTATATTGAAATCCTTTTAATCCAGCAGTTTCAATCAGCCATGCCGCAGGTATTTTAACGAAGTTGGGATCTGGTTGTAAATAGAAAGGTAAA
>CAZNNX010000024.1:0-26350 GCA_964574485.1 uncultured Saprospiraceae bacterium
AAGTAGGATATCTAATTAATATTTCTGAAGGCTCGGAGTAATCCGGGCCTTTTTGTGTTTTGCAGCAAAAATTACCTAAAATTCAGGTTATCGGTTTATCTAATCAATACAAAAATCCAAACAACCATATTGGTATTTTATTCCCAAAACCAATTTCGATGTCATCGGATACAATAAAGGCATCGTTTTGATCTGTAATCTGTCTTTTCCCTTTTGTTTTTCCGCCTATTTCGAATAGATATTTGTTGTTGACCAAAAAATCTGCCTTTCCTGAATAAGAAATATTTTCCTGATATGATAATTGATTGTAGAAAAATGTTTCTCTCTGAGTGCCTATTTCATTAAGATTCATTCCCAGAGCATACATCAAATTGGAATTATTGATCAATATTTTATCGGGTTTTTGCATCAGTTTATTTCCTTTTGCTCCTGTTCTTACTAAGTTTATTATCTGAGCTTCTTCCAGAAGTAACAAATACTTTAATAAGGTTCGCTGATCGCTGATGTTAATTAGATCTGCCAAAGTGTTCATATTTGGCAGATAAGGAACTGTTGAACTAATAGCTCCCAGAAGTCTTTTTAGCTGTTCTCTGGCCGAATTGGAAATATTGGTTTGATAAGGAATATCACTGTCAATAATCAAGTTGACAACATCCTGTAATTGTCTGAAATATATCGGCTCATTGCCTTTGTAGAAAGGATAGTAGCCTGTTTTTAAATATTTTTTAAAATGTACAATAGGTCTAAAATCTTCAATGATTTCAGTTGCAATTTTTTGATGATTTTCTGTGATTTGCTCCAGATTGTAACTGTTAAATTTTTTGACACCATTCTTTTCAAGATATTCTCTAAAGGATAGTCCGTGAAGTAAATAGGCTGCTTTTCTTCTGCTCAAATCCCCTCTTCCTTGGTAAAGATGAAGGATAGATGACCCGGAATAGACAATTTTTAAATCTGGAAAAGTGTCATAGATATTTTTAATTTCGAGTGACCAATCTGAATCTTTATGTTTAGCAGGATAGCGGTGTACTTCATCTAAAAAAAGATATTCTCCCCCATATTTGACAAAAGTGTCTGCAAAATCATAAAGACTTTGATTGTAGAATTGTGGTAGATCTAAGGAAGCATAGATTACTTTTCCACCCGATTGATGAATTAATTTTGCCCTTTGTAATAATAAGGTAGTTTTTCCTACACCCCTGCTACCTCTTATTTCAATAAGTCTCTCAGACCAATCTATTAAATTGGTTAGACTTCTGCTAAAATTTGTTTTTACCTGATTGATTAGTCTGAGACTAATTTCATTTAATAATTCCATCTTTTATTTGATCAATTATTGTAATAAATTACAAATATATTGATAAAAAATTGTAATGTATTACAAAAAATAATAAAATAATTTGTAATATATTACAAATAAATAAAGCTTTTAGTTGAGTTAAACTACGAAAACAAACAACTTTTATCCGAGTAAATCTAAAACTAAAATTTAAAATTACTCGAATAAATATTGCTGATAGCCTTGATTTTAAGCCAATAAAACGGTCAGTATGTCCTTTAAACCAATCACTTCGACCTGTTCTTTCAAAGGAAAACGGTCATTGGTTGGGGTCAATACATAAAGTTTGTCCAATTGCAAATCTTTCATGGCTTCATAGTTTCCTTTCGAAAGGCTGGGCGTGGAGCTGAATTTAATCTCGATGCCAATTTTCTTTCCGTTGGAATAACTCAGTACCAAATCTATCTCCGCGCCATGTTGTGTCCTGTAAAAACTTTTATCTACTTCGTATGGCAGAATCGAGCAAATTTGTTCAACGACAAAGCCTTCCCAGATATTTCCAACCTCGGGATGGGAAATCAGATCATCGTAAGATTGTATTCCAAGTAGATAATTCACAATACCCGAGTCTCTGATATAAAGCTTGGGCGACTTGCTGATTCTCTTTCCCGCATTCATGCTGTATGGATCCAAAGAACGCAATAGAAAAGCATGCTCTAAGTAGTAAATATACTTTTTAATCGTAGGAGATGAGATGCCCAATGATTTTCCAATCAAGGCATAGTTGAGCAATTGCCCTTGCAGATGTGCCAGCATTTTAAGCATTCGGCGGGTCTCTGAAGGATGAACAGGCATGCCTAAGAGAGGTAAATCTCTTTCTATGTAGGTTTGGATAAATCCTTCCAGCCATTTTGTGCTTGATTTGTCTGATTTTGCCAAAAGAGAATTAGGAAAACCACCTCTAAATATGAGTGCTTTTAAGTCAATATCTTCGTCTAGTTCGAGAATCTGAATCGGACTCAATTCTTTGTAAAAGATCCGGCCAGCCAATGATTCCGAACTATCTCGAATCAGATCAGGAGAAGCAGAGCCCAATAGCAAGAATCTGCTTGGCCTTCTATCCAGATCTATCATCGATCTTAAAATGGGAAAAAGATTCTTATTTCTTTGGATTTCATCCAGTATTACACATTTATCCTGATGCGTTTCAAAAAATAGCACAGGGTCGGTTAACTTGGCTTCATCTCTCGGATTTTCCAAATCAAGGTAGATTATTTCCCCTTTCAGGTGTTTTGTCATCTCTTTGACAAGCGTGGTTTTTCCTGCCTGCCGGGGACCAACAATCGCAACGGCTGGAAAATCATCCATCAGCTCCTTTAATTCCTCAATAATATATCTGTTTAGCATAATTTATCCGAGTAAATCTAAAACTAAAATTTAAAATTACTCGGTAAAAGTAATATTATTTTCGTGAATTTCAATAAATTTATCCGAGTAAATCTAAAACTAAAATTTAAAATTACTCGGATAAATTTATCCGTAAATAATTATTTTTAAAACACAAATAATTACTTATCAATGATTTAATAAAAAAATATAGAATATAATTCATGAAAAAATAAATAAATAATATTCTTTTTTTTTATAAATTTTTCAAACATTAAAAATTCATTGTTAATAAACCTGGTAAGTATACAGATTTTTATTTTTTTAACACAGAATAAAAGACCCGTGCAGAGAAATACGAGTAATATTTTAAAGGAGTTTTTTATATTTTTTAATCAATCATTAGTTCTTTGCAGTTTAATTTGTATTTTGGATTATGCGAATCATATTAAGCCTGAGTATCATTATTATTTTTGGAGGGAGTTATACAAGTTTGATAGGTCAAACTGTGTATGAAAACCTTTTTTGGACAACTGGTTCAGGCGCCCATGACCCAAGTGCTGCTTTATTTCAGTTTGATAGGTTTGATACAGTACGTACACAGCAATTGCAAACCACACAAAATTATTTGCCTTTATACTCCTCAGGCTACAGTTTTGTTCAGGGAGGTTATTTAAATGAAGCGAGTGATGAATTGTTTCTGGCTAGTTCTTATGATCAAGATCTGAGTTTACCTTCAAATGAAGGTTCCATATTGATTTTTTCCGCCACTTCAAGCTTACAAAACAATTCTAGACCCATTAGACGAATTCACGGACCAAATACAGGATTGGATGCCCCCAAGTCATGCTGGATGGATCCAACACGTGACCTGCTATATGTGGCTAATACAGAAGCCCAAAACATTTTGGTATTTGAATCTGCTTCTATATTAAATGGTAACCTAAGCCCATCAAGAGTGATTCCCGTTTTGAATGGTAAACCTGAGCATGTTTTTGTAGATCCAGTTACAAATCGTTTGTTTGTAACCGTTTCTGATGCGTTGCATGCAAATCATAGAATTGATATCTATAATTACGCTTCCATAATAAATGAAAGCTCAATACCGCATGTTAGTATTTGTGGTAATGTATCTGAACTTAATTTAAATGGTTCAGCTCCTGTATCTTCCTGGTTTCATCCTACAAAACAATTACTTGCTGTGGTGAAAAAAGAAGGTTGGTTGTTGTTTTATGATTTAAGTCAAATAATTTGGAATGCAAGTGCTACCACAACCTTGCAAATCATTCCAAGAAAAGTAGAAATAGAAGACTTTACAGCAAATGATTTAGATGATATTTCTTTTCAGGGAATGTATTGGGATCAAACCACAGATAAATTTTATTGTAACTCTACTGTTTCCTTGTATGAGAATGGAAATTTTCTTGGCTACAAGTCCAGAATATTGCTTTTGAATCAACTGAGTTTACCCTCAGAATCGGGTTATATTACAGCTTCTAAAACCTATACCTGGTCTAACTCGCTTACTTATCCGATAGGTCGTTTTGTGTGGCTGTACAAGACAACACCCTCAAGTCAGGTCGTATTGCCTTCTCAATCATTTAATGTATTGATGTTTCCACAACCGGCGAGAGAAAATTTACATATTGATTTGGGAATCGCTCCACCCGAACCACTGAAATACATCATTCATTCAATGTTGGAGCAAAGAATTTCGGAAGGACAGATAGATAAGCAGGAAATTGATGTGAATATCTCTTTATTCCCGCCTGGCGTATATCTGTTACAGCTAGAATTTGGAAAAAACTCCTCCTTGCATAAATTTATTATTGGCAGGTAAGATTTACTTCATTTGCTTGATCCATTCTTTGATCAATTGTACTCCCTCCTTGTGTACTAATGTTCTCGCTATTTCAGGCATCATCACGCCGGGATCCATGGACTCAATTCTGTAAACAAGTATGGATTTTTCCGGGTGTCCGGGTTCTATGTCAAATTGAAAGCCACCAGATCCTCTACCTGCCGCTACGGGAGTTTTATTCACACCTAGGGAAATAGGATTATTCTCAGCATAATGTAACAAAAGTCCGGATGTATTGGCAGGTCCTTCAGGTCGATGGCAATGTCCGCAGTTTACATCAAGCCAAGCTCTGGCTCTGTCATGTAAGCTGCCGGAAGAATTGTCTTCCCATGCAGCCATTTTCGGTATGGATGTCAATTCAGGGGCAGATTCAAGTATTTCTTTTTGTAAAAAATAATTGATTTGTTCGCCGCTTTCTAATTTTTTATTGAGTTGTCTTGCGCTTGGACCAATGGGTAATAATTGATCTTTAAAACTATGACAGCCCTTGCATTGGTTTTTATTAGGGATAATATAATTTATTTTTTGTTTTTTGCCCGAATTGTCAATGAATTGAACTGCTTTTGT
The DNA here is from genome assembly GCA_964574485.1 of uncultured Saprospiraceae bacterium. GTDB lineage: Bacteria > Bacteroidota > Bacteroidia > Chitinophagales > Saprospiraceae > Saprospira. The sequence goes on from CAZNNX010000024.1 coordinate 5,094, forward strand.
ATCGCCTGCCAGATCAAGCAAAGCATCTGTTTGATCTTGATTCCAAATGTAGGAAATAGCCTCCCATCCATTTTCTTCGTGAATTAACAATCTAGTCTCCAGTAGGGTCTTTTGACCTTTGGGTTTTCGAAAATCAGAAGGATAGTAGAAGTTTTTTATAATAACAGCTCCTATGGGAAAATGAAAAACTTCTTGAGGCTGATATTTCATTTTTTTATCTTGTGGAATATAAATAAACCGAGACTTCCAAGCATAGTCTGAGAAAAGAGGGCTGTTCAATTCATAGGGAAAAACCCGGTCAGCAGGTTGTAAATTTGATATTTGATCTTTGAAAAATTTCCATTCAGATAAAAGTTGTGGATACTTTTTTTTAGGCTCTTCCCAATTGAATGACTGAAAAGAAATAAGGAAAAAAAATAAAAGAAAAAGGCTTGTAACTCTCATCGTCAGGTTTAAGATTTGATTTACATAATCTATGCCAAATTAATTTTTAATCACATTGGGTTTGAGTGGTGTCTTTTGACATTGAAATGAACTCAACTCTTTTTTTATGGATTTAAATCCGTTTGAAGCATCAATATCTGCGAAGCTTTCATTTTTATTGTCATGAATACAAAGAACTGGATTGGTGTTTTTTCTCTTGACATCAGTAATGCCATCATACAGAATATGTGGAACTTTACTGCCAAATCTTAATTTGAACCAAAACATTTTACCCATTCTTCCTTGTAAGGTTGCTGGAATTGATTTGCGATTGAATTGATTGTGATGTACATGAATTTCCTCCGGATAAGGATAATAAATAGAATCTTTCAATGGATTTTCAGTCATATAATAACTAATCACCCCTAAACTCATGGTTCTATTATTTTCAATTTGATTGTTGAAAACTTCCACATGGTTGGCAGCTAGAAGAATTACGCCTGTTCCTTTAGGAACCTTGCCCACTATATTTCCTTTGGGTGCAAAATTTCTATGATTATTTTCAAATATTTTATTATTGAAAACTCTTGTCATTCCACCCTTTTTCATAGGTAGATTAGGCAAGTCAAAAACAAGAACGCCCCCCGTGTTTTTAGTTGCGATATTGTCGTAAACATCAGCATAAAGTGAATTTTCAATTTCAATTCCAGCTACGTTTTCAATTGCCTTACAATTCCTAACGATAATATGTTTGGATTGTCCCACATATATTCCGGCATCAGATGCCCCCCTTGCCACACAGCCTTCAATTAGAATATTGGAACATTGGACAGGATACAAGCCATAGGCACCATTCGTTTTTTTGGGTTGGCCAGTCCATCTTGTGCAGACATTTATAAATTGTATCATATCTACATTTTGCGTTTTGATACAATCGCCTTTGCTGTCCTCAACTGTTAAATCGCGCAGTGTTATTTTTTTTGAACTTGTTACTTTTATACCCTCAGCCCCTGATTTCTGACCCTTAAAAGATAAAATTGTTTTATCCATACCTGCCCCTTGGATAACAACATTTGTTTTTCCGTCGAGCCAAAGACTACCGTCCAATTTAAATTTACCCTCTGGAAAAAAAATAGTATCACCGGGCTCAACCAAAATGAAATCATTTTGGAATTTTTTTTGAAAATCTGTTTGTGCACATAGATGAATAGAATAAATCAAAGAGAAGATGAAAATGAAAGCTTGCATATAATTAGTTGTATATTTAATCGAGTCAATAAATCTGTTAGATATTCGAAAAATAATACAAAAAAGTCAAATGCAATCTTTAATTCTTATGAATGTGCAAAAAGATTATGGTTCCTGGGGCGCATTTCAAATAAATCCTTCAGAAAATTTTGTGAACGAACTTCAAAATCACATCAATTCATGTTTGCAGCTTCTTGTTTTAGTTGAAAATCACCAACCTGATCATATATCTTTTGCCTCCAGTCATCTTTTTAGATTTCCAGGAATGCAATTGGATAAGCAGAATGAAGAAACAATTTTATATCCAATGCATTGTATTCAGGGTACTCTGGGCGCGCAATTAAGCGATAATTTATCTTTTGAACCCAATGCAATTTATATCAGCAGAGGTGAAGATTCGCAAACTTTCATAGATAGAACCTATTATGACAGGCTTTGCAAGCATCTGAACCTAATACAGGGAAATGAAGTGATGGTTGCGGGTTTTTATCGTAATTACGAAACTGAAGATCTTTGTAACTATTTGAAATTGAGAGGCTTTGCCGTGATCACGTTTTTTGAAGAGCCTAATTGATTCTCAGATTTTAACATTTGGGCAAAATTATTTTTTCGCAAGCCGTTGAAAAGAAAAAACTACAAGATGTTTATCATTGATTTGCCCAATAATATTTGGTGTAAAGGTTTGCAAAAAATAAAACTTTTCTATTTTTGCACTGTCTTTGTGTTTATTTGTTTGGGTTTTTAGGGAGGCTGCCTCGAAAGAGAGCAGCCTCTTTTTATTCGTTGGCTTTCTTTTTCTTTTTATTCTGCCATTGTTGGAAGAACTGAGCCCATGCAAGCGGATTTAAAATCTGAACAGGTCTAGCCTGACCCAAATAAGAGTATGAACTCGCCTGTTGTTGAAGATAATACATGCCATTTTCTCTTGCATCCATTCCCGTTGCCTGAGCAATGTCATACATTTTTTTTCTACTTAAATTTCTATCTGCTAAATCCTCCATCATCATCGATTCTGTTGGTTTCATAGCTAGAAATTCCGCTCTAAAATTATCTCTATCGGGCCACGGAAAAATCACCACTTCGTTTAAATTTACATCTTTTGCCTCAAGTTCGACAACTACTGAATAGCTGGAGCCTTTGTAGTCAGAGGGGATATTGATCTGAAACTCAGAAAATCCAACGGCACTAAAGTGAATTGTTTCTCCTTTTTTTACAACGATTGAAAACATTCCCTCATAATTGGCATAGGTGCCCCTGTTTGTGTTTTTAACATAGACGGTCGCAAAAGGAATATATTGAATCCTTTTCTGCTGGTTTTTAGTTAGCACAATTCCAGATACTTCAACGATGGACTCATCTACCAAATAGGGTTGAGAATAAAGCAAAAGGGATGAAATCAATAAAAATAGAGTGAAAGTATATTTCATATTTTTCTTTTAACTACAAACGAAGTTACGATAAAAATAGTTTGAAAATTCTAAGCATAGGGAAAAAAAGCATCTTCGAAATATTGTAATTGAATTTTTGGTTCCAAAGTAATGGCAATTATATCGAAGAAATAAAATCCTTCATGATCTGTTTCCATGAGAAACTGATGAGCCGCCAAACAGCATTTATTGATTTTGGTTGCATGAACACTATTTTCCGGAAAAGCAAATTGTGCATTCTTTCTGGTTTTTACTTCTATAAAACGAAAACTTCCTTCATGAAATACGATGATATCTATTTCTTTTTTTTGATATCTGTAATTTTGCTTCCAAATTCCGTACCCTTTTTTTTGTAGATAGGCGACAGCGATTTGCTCCCCTATTTTTCCCAGTTCATTATGATTAGCCATTTTTTTTATATCTTTAACTTTCTAAAATTAATCTAATTAAGAATACTTTTCAAGTTTAACGGAGATGAAGATGAACGAATTAATAGCCGCTTTTCCCAACCAGTTGAGAGAGTCGCTCTCCTTGGCGCAAACCTATCAATTGCAAAGACCCAAGAATGAAATACATAATATCGTAGTAGCCGGATTAGGTGGTTCTGGAATTGGAGCTGATATTACAGCTGAATTGACTTCGACTTGTAGAAAAGTTCCTATGCTAACAGTAAAAGGCTATGAATTGCCTCAATTTGTGGGTGAAAATACCTTGCTATTGTGTAGTTCATTTTCAGGAAATACGGAGGAAACACTTGATTGTTTCGAACAGGGAAGATTAGCGGGAGCACATATTATCTGCATTTCATCGGGTGGTAAACTCATAGAACTGGCACAGCAATATGGATTTGATTTTGTTCAGCTTCCGGGTAGAGGCTTACCTCCAAGAGCTTGTTTGGGATATTCTTTAGTGCAACAAATTCAGGTTTTGTGGCAACTTGGAATGATCAATAAGAATATTTTAGAGGACCTGCCCAAGGCTATTTCTATGCTTGAGAATGAGTCATCCACGATACAGATGAAGGCAGAAAAAATTGCATCTTTTTTAATAGCTAAATTTCCTGTAATCTACTCAGTTGATCAGATAGGCGCAACTGCTGTCCGATTGAGACAGCAATTAAATGAAAATGCCAAAATTCTTTGTTCACATCATGTGATACCAGAGATGAACCATAATGAATTGGTCGGTTGGAGAAATCAGCCTGGAAATTTTGCCGTTTTACTACTCAGAAGGCCCAATGATCACAGTAGAAATCAGGTTAGAATTGATATTAACAAAAAAATAATTTCACAATACACGGATACCATTATTGAAATCTTCGCTAAAGGCGAAACGGAATTAGAACAATTTTTATATCTTATCTCTATAGGTGACTGGATCTCATGGGAGTTATCGGTGCTGAGAGAGGTTGATGCCATAGAAGTTGATGTAATAGATTATTTAAAAAGTTCACTTTCTAATCAATAGATAGCAAATATCCCAGCAAGTAAAAATTGTAAGATTACACTGATCTATCACGCTTTATAATATTTGCGAACATTATCAAGCTTCCCTTGAATCTTTATGGAAATTAAGTCTGTTAAACTTCACGATCTGGGACAAATTCCTTATCAAGAGGCATGGGATTTTCAAAAAGCATGTTTCAATGAAATCATTGAGGCTAAATTGGCTCACCGTAAAAATCCAGACTCTTTTAAACAAAGTACAGAAAATCACTTGATATTTTGTGAGCATTTTCCCGTTTATACCTTAGGTAGGAACGGGAAAGAACAGCATCTTTTGGTTAATGAAAGTAAATTAAATCAATTAGGTGCTGAATTTGTTAAAATTAACAGAGGGGGAGATATTACCTTTCATGGTTTAGGTCAATGGGTTGTTTATCCTATCTTTGATCTAGATTTTTTTTACACAGATATAGGTAGATATATTCGAGAGTTGGAAGAAGTTGTAATCCAGGTTCTTTCCTTCTATGGGTTACAAGGTGAAAGATCAAAGGGAGAATCAGGAGTCTGGCTGGATGTAAATACTTCAAAGCAGCGTAAAATTTGTGCACTAGGTGTACATTTGAGCCATTGGGTTACAATGCATGGTCTTGCATTCAATATCAATAATGACTTGTCATTCTATAACTATATCGTACCTTGTGGTATTCAAGACAAGACAGTTACAAGTTTATCTCTTGAATTGAATCAAAAAATAGACATGAAAGAAGTCAAAGAGCTTTTACTTTCAGCATTTATTCAAGTTTTTCAACTAAAAATTACCTAATGAAGAAAGATATCCCCATACACGCTGTTACGGATATTGGCATTGCGATTATCCCCTTGGAAATAGATCAAGCCTTTGAAGTTTATCTGATTAATAAAAAAAATCGGGTCATTCGGAATATAATCATTTGTAGCAAGTCATACGGAGAATGGGAAGGAAAAAAAATAGAAACAGCAACAACACGTTATTTTTTGGATTACCTAGGTAACGAAAATGCCCAAAAATTTGAGATTATGGAATCAAATTTGGCTAAGGTGGCCAATGAATACTGGATCAGTTTCTCTTTGGATAATTACCTCTATGACCGTAAAATTGTATTTGTGCAAGGAAGTATAGATCAGATGAATTTTTCCTTTGTACCTTATGTTGAACAAAAAGGTGTTATTATTATATAAAATATGAATCAAGAAATAGAAGAACCCATCTACCAAGATGAATTAATCAATGAAATAGAAGAGTCTGAAGACGTAGAAGATTTGTTTGAATGGCAGTCCATTAAAGTAGATCCAGGTCAGGAACCCCTGCGTGTAGATAAATTCTTGATGGATAAAATTAAAGATATCACGCGAAGCAAGATACAAGCTGGGATTGAGAATGGTTTTGTTTTGATCCAAGACAAAACAGTAAAGAGTAATCATAAAATAAAGCCGGGGGATCTGATTAAAATTAGAATCAGAAAGCAAAAGAATGAAGGCCAGATTCTCGCAGAAGATATACCACTCGACATCAGGTACGAAGATGATCAGCTTATAGTTTTGTGTAAACCAGCAGGTTTGGTTGTGCATCCGGGTGTAGGCAATTATCAGGGGACTTTGGTAAATGCACTGGCTTTTCATATCAAGAATTTACCACTAGTAGAGGGCAAAAATGATTATCCGGGAATTGTGCACAGAATTGATAAAGATACCACTGGTCTTATGGTGGTGGCAAAAACCGATCTGTCCATTCATAAACTATCCAAACAGTTTTTTGATCACACCATTCAGAGAACTTACAAAGCATTGGTTTGGGGTGATTTGAAAGAAAATGAAGGTAGAATTGAAGGTCATATCGGAAGACATGCGCGTTATCCCAAAATGTTTGATGTTTACTCAGACGGTGATTATGGGAAACATGCAGTAACCCATTATAAGGTCGTAGAACGGTTTGGTTATGTTACATTGATCGAGTGTAAATTAGAAACAGGTAGAACCCATCAGATACGTGTGCATATGAAACATTTGGGTCATCCTTTATTTAATGACAAACTATATGGTGGAGATAAAATTGTCAAGGGGACTATTTTTACCAAGTACAAAGAATTTGTGGATAATTGTTTTAAAATACTACCTCATCAGGCTTTGCACGCTTATTCATTGGGTTTTATTCATCCTGAATCTCAAAAAGAAATATATTTGGAAGCAGAAATGCCTGATTATTTTACACAGGTTTTAGATAAATGGAGAACTTATACGAAAGGAAGACTTCTTAAGGGTCAAAGTGAATTAGAATAAGAAAATTGAATTGTTCTCATTTTTTGAATAGAGGTTTTTTTTGTACATTTACGTTATGAATGAAGAATTAGAAAAATCAAAAGAAAATCAGCCAGAAATGGCTAATAATTCCTACGGGGCAGATAATATCACCGCTCTGGAAGGACTTGAGGCCGTTAGGCTTCGTCCGGGTATGTACATTGGTAGTACAGATACAAAAGGTTTGCACCATTTGGTTTGGGAAGTTATTGATAATTCAATCGATGAGCATTTAGCTGGCTACTGTTCGCATATAGAAGTGGTGGTACATCCCAATAACTCCATCACCGTAAGAGATAATGGAAGAGGTATTCCTGTTGGGATGCATCAAAAATTACAAAAATCTGCGCTGGAAGTAGTAATGACCGTCTTACACGCAGGTGGAAAATTTGATAAGCAGACCTATGCTGTATCAGGTGGTCTTCACGGTGTGGGCGTATCTTGTGTGAATGCCCTTTCTGTTTACCTAAAAGCAGAAGTTCACAGAGAAGGTAAAATTTTTCAACAGGAATATTCCTGCGGTATTCCCCAAACTGAAGTAAAAGAGATTGGTATCAGTGAGAAAACCGGAACCTATGTTACTTTTTTACCTGATCAATCCATATTTTCAGAAACTGTATACAGTTATGAGATTCTCTCCAAAAGAATTAGAGAGCTGGCTTACTTGAACAAGGGCCTTCACCTTACAATAACAGATGAGAGAGAGGAAATTGATGGACAGCCCAAGTCAGAAGTATTTTTCTCGGAAGGGGGAATAGCAGAATTTGTTACATATCTAGATAAATTAGCTGGTAGACAGGCGCTTACGGAAGAACCTATAATGGTTTCGGGAGAGCAGGATCAGGTGGTAGTAGAGGTTTCTTTCCAATATAATGATTCTTATCGTGAAAATCTGCGTTCTTATGTCAACAACATCAATACAGTGGAAGGTGGAACGCATGTGGCTGGGTTTAGAAGGGCTATCGGATTGGAACTCAAAAAATATGGTGAAGTAAGTGGAATTTTTGCCAAAAATAAAACAACTGTTTCTGCGGAAGATTTTAGAGAAGGATTAACGGCTGTTGTTTCCGTTAAGGTGCCTAATCCAGAATTCAAAGGTCAAACCAAAGGTGAACTGGGTAATCAGGAAGTCTCTACTATAGTATCGAATTGTGTAAGAAGAATCTTTGAAGCTTATCTGGAAGAAAATCCTGGTATTGCCAAAATGATGGTAGAAAAAGTAGTTTTAGCCGCAAGAGCTCGTAGTGCTGCTCAAAAAGCCAGAGAAATGGTGCAAAGAAAAACTGTTTTATCTGGAGTTGGATTGCCGGGAAAATTGGCTGACTGCTCTTCAAAAGATGCATCTGCTTCTGAAATTTTTCTGGTAGAAGGAGATTCTGCGGGTGGTACAGCCAAGCAAGGTCGTAATCGTGAGTTTCAAGCTATTTTGCCATTGAGAGGTAAAATTTTGAATGTTGAAAAAGCAATGGAACATAAAATTTATGAAAACGAAGAGATTAAAAATATTTTCACTGCTTTAGGAGTTAGAATTGAAGAGAAAGAAGGGGAGAGGACGCTGAATATCGACAACCTTCGCTATCACAAAGTTGTTATCATGTGCGATGCGGATATCGATGGTAGCCACATCACAACTCTGATTTTAACCTTTTTCTTCCGTTTTATGAAACCTTTGGTCGAAAATGGATATATATACATAGCAGCACCCCCCTTGTATCAAGTAAAAAAAGGTAGCAAAATGGCTTATTGTTGGACTGAAGATCAGCGTATTGCCTTGGTTGAAGAATTTGGAGGAGAGTCAGGTGGTCTTACAGTACAACGCTACAAAGGTTTAGGTGAAATGAACGCTGACCAATTATGGGAGACAACGATGAACCCGGAAAAAAGAACGCTCAGACAGGTCAGTATCCAGGATGCTGAACTAGCGGATGAAATTTTTTCAATGCTGATGGGAGATGAAGTTCCTCCAAGAAGAAAATTTATTGAAGAAAATGCTAAATATGCAAAAGTTGATGCTTAAAATAAAGCCCTGAATTTTCAGGGCTTTATTTTTTTCCAAATATTTTTAAGTTCAGATGCAGGAAATTGATTGGCTACAATCTTTTTGTTCTTATCTAGTAAAACCAATAAAGGAGGCTGTACAGATTTTGGAGCGAAATATCTTTTCATCCTGGCTTTGGGATCAACTAAATGTATAAAGTAAGAAGTATTCATTAAATTTTCAGGATCTTGTACATATTCCCAAAATGATTCTACCTGTTCCCCAAAAGGATAAATACTTAGAATTTTTAAAGAATTTGGTTTTTCCTTTTCGAAAAATCGTTCAATTTGCTCCAGTGATTCATGACAATGATTGCACCTGAAATGCCAGAAAAAGAGTAAAAAATAACCTGAATCTTCCATATCAACATGCACCAACTCGCCAACTTGATTGTAGAGAAAAAGACTGTCAACCCTTTCTCCAATAGAAGGTTGGGCCTTAGTTTCTAATAAGAAACAAAAGAATATAAAACAGAGTATACGCTGCATCTGTCTAAATATATTGTATTAAAACGGAAGCATATCATCATCCATGGGTTCAGGAGGTTCTTGATCTTTAGAGACCGTACCTGCTTTGTCAATTTTCCATGCCTGAAGATTAACAAAATATTTCCCAGACCATTCATTTCCCCTGATATTGAAACTAACATGAAGTTGATCGCCTTCTTTAAAACCATCGAGTAAGGAGCATTTTTCCTGTGTCAATTCAAATTTTACCTTTTGTGGATAGGTCTCCTTGGTTTCAACAACAAATTCCCTTTTTTGAAAGCTATCCTTGACCTGTTGTGTGTCAAATTTTTTTAAAAGACTTCCTTCTAACTTAAAATCCATATTACATTTTTTTTACAAATATAAGGGCAAAAGTTTTAATTGTCCATATGTAATCAAAAAAACTATACAAATAATTTTATGTAATCAAAAAGTTTATGTTTTTAATTTTTATTATTTTTCATTTCTTGCTTGTTTTTTTTTAGTTTTGTTAGTAAGCTGAAATTTATGAAACAGTACCATCAATTATTATCGAAAATCTTACAGGAAGGTATAAAAAAAGAAGATCGTACCGGAACTGGTACAATCAGTATCTTTGGATACCAGATGCATTTTGATTTAGAGGAAGGTTTCCCCTTAATTACAACAAAAAAGTTACACCTTCGGAGTATTATTCACGAACTTCTATGGTTTCTAAAAGGTGAAACCAATATTGCCTATCTAAAAGAAAATAAAGTGGGAATCTGGGATGAATGGGCTGATGAAAAAGGCGAATTAGGCCCGGTTTATGGAAAGCAATGGAGAAGTTGGTCTTGTAGAGATGGTTCAACTATAGATCAGATAAAAGAAGCTATCGACACAATTAAAAATAATCCAAATTCAAGAAGAATCATAGTTTCAGCCTGGAATGTAGAAGATTTGCCCAAAATGGCTTTAGCTCCCTGTCACTGTTTTTTTCAATTTTATGTAGCTGAGGGAAAACTCTCTTGTCAGCTATATCAAAGAAGTGCTGATACCTTCCTGGGAGTTCCTTTTAATATTGCTTCCTACGCCTTACTTACATTGATGGTTGCACAGGTATGCGATTTAAAACCTGGTAAATTTGTTCATAGTTTTGGTGATACGCATTTGTACATAAATCATTTGGAACAAGCCAAAATTCAATTGGAAAGAGAATGCAGGCCGCTTCCTCAGATGAAATTAAATTCACAGGTAAAATCTATTTTTGATTTTACATATGAAGATTTTGAATTAATAAATTACAACCCTCATCCTCATATAAAAGCTGAGGTTTCTGTTTAATAAAATATCATGAAGCCAAGAATATTGCCCGAAGAGCTATCAACGCTAACTTTTGTCGAATACAGAAAATCCATTATTAAGGAATTTAAAAGAATGGAGATGGAATGTACCAAAGTAGGAGATTCCGTGCATTTTATTTTGATGTCGGAATGGAATTTTCCAGATATGCCAGGTAAAGAGATTCCCTTTTTGGCAATTGGAACTTTCAGGGGAACCTGGGATAAATATTACAAGGATTTTGCTAGAAAAAGGCAACAAAAAGATTTTTCTATTGGCAACCTTAGCTACGGAAAAAAAGTAAATTCAGATCAAGAGCTTGTTTTTGAATTGAAACATGGTAGAGTAAAAACAAAGGGATTTAACATACTTGAGAAGGTGATTCTTGGTAAAATTGGACTATTGCCCATTTTGTTACAGAAAGGAGAATCTGCTGAGCAGGAAGACGTTGATGTAGATCTGGATGCAACCCCAGTAAATACAGCAACAATGGCAAGCCTGGCTTCAGAGGAGCGGAAGCCTTCTCAACAAAATGAGGTAAATGAGAAATTAAAAAAAGAAAATGATGCATTGCAATTATTAGTCGATCAATTTCAAGATTCCTTCATCAAGTTTAAAACACAAATGAAGGGGGCTTCAGAAAAAAAAGAATATAAAAAATCGGATTTGATTCTCATGCAAAAATTAAAAGAGGATTATAGTCAATTCCTAGCCAGATATCAAAAGTCACCACTTCCCTTACAAAAAAGATTTGCTTCCACACATAACAGCATCTCAAAAAATGGAGAAAAATTAAAACTTTGGGCCGCCGTATTAAAGTCTGAGAATCCTTCTCTTTCTCGTACTCTTGCAGATACATATTTTCAAACGCAGCAAAAGAGAAATGCGAAGGATGCTGAAGTAAAGCAAATGAATGCATCCTTAAAAAATGCTTTAGATCATTTTCAAGTCAAAGTAAAAACGACGGAGGAAAAGAAAAATTTGCTGAAAGCCATTTATTACTCTGCTCAAACCTTAGGTCCGGGTTTTCAAATGAAACAGATAGAGTTGGTACATGAAAAAATAATCACAGCAAATAAATAAGGGAATTTTCAGAGATAATGGATCATCATTAAATTATTTTTGCTAAAATATCATGAGCAAGAAAGGGAAATTGGAAAAATTTAAAGACATCGAGTCTCTTGCCAATGTTTACAGGAATCAAAAAGTACATAGTTCCATACTTTTGCATCCTATACATCAGGAAATAGATATGCGTGGTAAGTGGAATGAACATTTTTGTAATGATAATCCCATTCACCTTGAATTGGCCTGTGGTAGAGGTGAATATACAGTCGGACTGGCTCAGATGTATCCCAACCAAAATTTTATTGGAATGGATTTGAAAGGGAATCGGATTTGGACAGGGGCAAAGTTTGCCATGCAGAAACAACTACAGAATGCAGCTTTTTTGAGGTCTCAAATAGATTTTATAACTAATTATTTTGCTCCGGGAGAAATACAGGATATCTGGATTACCTTTGCAGACCCTCAAATTGAAAAACCTAGAAAAAGGCTTAGTTCCCCTCTGTTTTTGGAAAGGTATAGAAAATTAATGAACCCAAATGGATCGATACACTTGAAAACCGATTCAAAAGAGTTATATGACTATACATTAGAGCAAATTCATACTTTGGGTTTGAAGCTCGAAGTAGCCTATGCTGATATTTATGCATTAGATCAACAAATGCCAGAATGGGAAATAAAGACCTATTATGAAAAAATGCATATGGATAAAGGAAAAAAAATTACCTATTTGAGATTCAAGTTCAATGCATAAAAATAAGATCCATTTCCTTTTTTTATTTTCATCCTTCCTCTTCATACTGGGATTGTTCCTTTCCAAATTTTTGCTGAGTATTGGGATATTTGCTGTTCTGTTCTCTTCTGTTTTTTCAGTTGTTGTTAATGGATTTCCGCCCCATCGACCCCTTGTTTTAATAGGTAATTTGGTCATTTTTTTCCTAGTTTTAATCTCAGGCATTTATGTAGAAAATATAGAAGCTCAAAAAGGATTACTCGTTGTGATGTCTCCCTTTATCATTTTACCACTGAGTTTCTATTGTATTGATCTAAAAGGTACGAAGTATTTTTACTATATTTTATACATGACTGTGTTCATAGGTTTTTTTAGTTCTTGCTATGTTTTTATAAATTATTTATTTCATTTCGATGCTTACCAGCAAGATTTATCAGTAAGTAAAGCCATTCCAACGCCTCATAAAGATCATATTCGATTTTCTATGATGCTCATTGTTTCAATTATCAGTGCAGTGGAGTTATTAAGAAAATCCTTTTATCTTCGTTCAAGGCATGAAAAATATGTGCTATGGCTTTTGTTGATATTACAAGTGATATTTCTTCATGTTTTTGCAGTCAGAACCGGACTACTAGCTTTTTACTTAATTCTTTTTTTAGGAATTGTACATCTGATAAGACAGCATAGAAAATGGGCACTCGGCTTGGTTTTGGCTGCTCTTTTATTACCTGTATTTGCCTTTTATACATTGCCAAGTGTCAGACAAAAATTTTACCTCATGCGTTACAATTATCAACAATACATGAAAGGAGATTTGGCACAGCTTTCAGACACCCAAAGGATATTATCTTACAGAGTTGCCTTTGATTTATTTCAGGAACAAATGTGGACCGGAGTAGGTATGGGTGACTTATACCAGGAGCAGGAAAAAAAATTCAGGCATTTGTATCCGGAGGCAAATGTGATGCAGCCTCATAATCAGTTTTTAAGTTTTTTAGCAGGAACAGGTTTGTTTGGGTTTTTACTTTTTTGCTTTGCCTTTATTTTTCCCTTGTTTTACAGACATAGTTGGAAAAATATTTGGTTGGCTTCTTTCTACTTGCTTTTTATTATTTCCTTATTTACAGAAGACACTTTTTTTGTTTCTTTAGGACTGTCCATTTATTTATTTTACCAGCTCAGTTTTTTAAAATTTAATACCATAGAATGAATCTTTACATCGATCGTTTACTAGAGAACAATAAACTTTGGGTTCAGGAACAGTTGGCCATAGATCCTGAGTATTTTTCTGATTCGGCAGAAGGACAATCCCCTGAACTGCTTTGGTTGGGATGTAGTGATAGTCGTGTGCTCCCCAATGAAATGACAGGAGCCGGAATGGGTGAATTTTTTGTACACCGGAATATTGCCAATCTGGTTTCTCATACAGATTTTAATTTTTTATCTGTACTAAAATATGCAGTTAGCTTTCTTAAAGTTAAGCATATTATTGTTTGTGGTCATTATGAATGTGGTGGAGTGAAGGCTGCCATGGGAGATCATTCCTATGGTTTTCTTGATCATTGGTTGATGCAAATTAAAGATACAATGCACTTCTATGAAGAAGAGCTGGAGTTGTTGAACGAATTAGACAGGTTTAGGAAATTGGTTGAATATAATGTGATCGAACAGGTAAATCATTTAGGTAATTCTAATATTCTGAGAGAAGCCTGGGGGCAAAGTCAACCTGTTCAAATACATGGCTGGGTTTACGATTTACACACAGGACTTATAAAAACATTGATGCATCCCATTCAAAATCCTGAGGAACTAAAATTGTACTGTAAGTTTGAAAAAAAATGATTTAAATTCTTTCGTTATTCTCTTTCAGCTGTTTTTTCTGATTGGATTTTCTTCCTTGAAATGTTTCCATTGTTTTATAAACGCCAAATATTTTGCCTGCTATGAAGTCAAAGGCTCTGGTAGGCAGTACCCCCTTTAAAAAAGGTATGGTTTTCGTCATAAATGGTTCCATTACCATTATTTCATTGTTTTTAACTGCCTCAAATATTTTTTGAACGATAAAATCAGGTTCCATGATAGGCGTGAGTAATGGGGCTGATACCCCGTTGAACATCCCCGTGTTGATATAGCTGGGCAAAATGGTAGTTATTACTACATCTGTACCTTTGTTTTCTTGTTCTAATCTGAGTGACTCCGACCAGCCTACAACAGCCCATTTACTGGCAGCATATACAGACATATTTGGGTTGGCGATCAATCCAGCAGCTGAGGCAATATTAACTATATGACCTTCTCTTTCCTCCATCATGTCGGGAAGAAACTCCAATGCTGTATGCATCACGCCACTCACATTAATTTGAATAGTTTTTTCAATTTCGTCATGACTATGGTCTTCAAAACTTTTTCCGATAACAATTCCTGCATTATTAAAAAGAATATCAATTTTTCCGTTTTGCTTTTTTACTTTTTTTGCTGTTTCCTTAATTTGGTTCACATCTGAAATATCAACAAGATAACAATGTAAATCATAGCCTTTTCTATACAGTTCTTTTTTAGTATCAGCTAGAGCTTCTTTGTTTACATCCCATATAATGACACGGTATGCCCCCTGTTGAAAACATCCAATTGCGAGTAATTTTCCAATTCCCGAGGCTCCGCCTGTAATTAGAATAGTTCTGTTCTTTATTTTAGTCATCTAGGTTGATTTATGCTTAAAGTTAATGGTTTGGAATGTCTTAAGGAATAGTTCAACCTTAAATCTATGGAATGTTTCATTTTTTATCCCTTTGTTATACCTTTGCAAAAAACAAAATTAGTTTATGTCTGATCTGTTGCATGAAATTTCAAAGAGAAGAACTTTTGCAGTTATTGCCCACCCAGATGCGGGAAAAACTACCCTGACGGAAAAACTTTTACTTTTTGGAGGCGCTATTCAAGTGGCTGGCGCTGTGAAATCTAACAAAATAAAAAAGTCAACAACCTCTGACTTCATGGAGATTGAAAAACAAAGAGGGATTTCTGTGGCAACCTCTGTCATGGGATTTGAATACAGCAACAAACAAGTGAATATTTTGGATACTCCAGGTCACAAAGATTTTGCAGAAGATACCTACAGAACACTCACTGCTGTTGATAGTGTAATCGTAGTGATTGATGTGGCAAAAGGAGTTGAGGAACAAACTGAAAAATTAGTTGAAGTTTGTAGAATGAGAGATACCCCTGTGATTGTTTTTGTTAACAAATTAGACAGGGGTGGTAAAGATGCCTTTGATTTATTTGACGAAATTGAGTTGAAATTAAAACTTAAAGTTTGTCCTCTTAGCTGGCCCATTGGACAAGGTACTGATTTCAAAGGTGTTTATGATATCTATGGAAAAAAGTTAAATCTTTTTTCTCCTGGAACTAAATTTGGGAATGTAATGGCATTTGATCAAATTCAGGATCCAAGCCTTGAAAAACATATAGGAGAAAAACCTGCCAAGGAATTAAGGGAAGAGCTGGATACAGTTTTGTCTGTATATCCTGATTTTGATCATCAATCTTACTTGAATGGAAAGCTTTCTCCCGTGTTTTTTGGATCTGCGGTAAATAATTTTGGCGTAAAGGAAATGCTGGATTGTTTTGTGGAAATCGCTCCGACACCACATGCGTATCAAACAGAGCAGAGAATGGTTAAACCTGATGAGTCAAAATTTACAGGATTTGTTTTTAAGATTCATGCCAATATGGATCCTAAGCATAGAGATAGAATTGCCTTTTTGAGAATTTGCTCCGGAAGCTTTCAACGAAATACAAATTATTTGCATGTAAGAAAAGGGCAAAAAATGAAATTCCCTAATCCTACAACCTTTATGGCCTCCAAGAAAGAAGTTGTAGATGAGGCCTTTCCGGGAGATATCGTGGGTCTATATGATGCAGGAAATTTCAAGATTGGAGATACCCTCACCGAAGGAGAATTGCTTCAATACAAGGGAATTCCCAGCTTTTCACCTGAGTTGTTTCAATATATTGAAAATGCAGACCCTATGAAATCCAAACAGCTTGCCAAAGGGGTCGAGCAATTAATGGATGAGGGCGTTGCCCAATTGTTCACTAGGGCTCACAATGGTAGAAAAATTATAGGAACCGTTGGTCAGCTTCAATTTGAAGTGCTGCAACATCGTCTTGAAAATGAATATGGAGCAAAATGTAGATATGAACCCATTCAACTTTATAAAGCTTGCTGGATTACTTCAAGCGATAAATTAAAGTTGGAAGAATTTAAAAGAAAGAAAACGAATTTTCTAGCTGTTGATAAAGAAGGAAGGGATGTGTATTTGGCTGAAACACCCTGGATGCTGGATACGGCCCGCCAAGATTATCCCGAGATACTTTTTCATTTTAAATCTGATTTTTAAGTGAAGAATTTAATCATTGGTTTAGTTCTGATATTTTTTTGCAAAAGTTGCGCGAATCCGGTGCCACTCACAGGTGGAATTAAGGATACCAAAGCTCCTCAAATTTCATTAACTGAATTCTCAACACCTAATTTTCAAACTGGATTTCAAGAAAAAAGAATCATTTTGACCTTTGATGAATGGATTAGTTTGACTGATGTAAACAATCAACTTATCATATCTCCACCTTTACAATACAAACCCAAGGTTTCTTTAAAAAATAAAAGTTTGGTTCTTGAATGGAAAGATACCCTCCGAGAAGATAGAACCTATCATTTTCAATTTGGAAACGCTGTTCGTGATTTTACCGAAAATAATCCAGCAGAGAATTTAAGCTTTGTTTTTAGTACGGGTAATGAAATTGACACTTGTACCCTGATTGGAAAAGTGAAAGACGTTCAGGTGAATAAAGGGGCAGAAGATACATGGGTTATGATTTATCCGAAAGAAACTGATCTGCCTGGATTACAAGGTAACCCTCTGTATATTTCCAAAACTGACAAAGAGGGTAATTACTCTTTCAGGTATCTAAAAAAAGGCAATTATCAGCTGATAGCCTTAAAAGATAATAACAGCAATTTTAAATTTGATTTGGAAAATGAAAAAGTTGCATGGTCGGATAGCTTGGTTATACTGCCATGTGTAGATCCTAAATTGTTATATATTCAAAGTGATGAGCCCGACTTGCAATTGTCTTCTTTTGCATGGAAAGATTCTAATTGGCTTACCTGTAAATGGAACCAGGTACTGCAGGCTGAATTAACTTACCAGATGAATGGAAATGAGATCTCGATTCTCCCTAATGGATCGGATAGCACAGATATTTATTTGCCTACTTTTCAAGATGCAATGAAATTGCTATTGCAAGTCAAAAGTTTAAATTTTATAGATACAATAATTCTCAATACGCCAATCAAAAAATCGATTTCCACGATTACTTTTTCATCATCCTTTCAAAATGAGAAAAATCAATTGGAATTATTTTCTGATACAGTTCAAACCATATCTTTTTCCAGACCTTTGTATCAGATTGATGCAGATAAAATAAAATTAAATCCAGAGTTGCCTTTTCAAATATATCTTAAAAACCCCAGCGAAATACAATTTAGTTTTCAGATTGGGGATAGAAAAATTGATTCGACTCTCACAGTAAATTTTTTACCAGGGTCTATTTTACTATCAAATAATACATATATCGAAGATTCATTGCATATTGATGTTTCAGTGATAAAAAAGGATCAATTGCCAATAGTAGAGTTTAAAATAACAAATGCACTTAAAAACTCTCCTTTCATTTATCAGCTGAGAAATAAAAAAAATAGATTGATACAATATGGAAATATATTAGATCAAAACTTGAAATTATTACTTCCTGAGGGAAATTATTCAATCAGAATTATAGAAGATAAGGATGCAAATAATCGATATACAGGTAGTTCTTATTTGAAGGGAAGAAGGGCAGAACCGGCGCTTGAAAAATCTTTTCAAGTGAAACCCAACTGGGATCAGGTTATAGAAATTGATTTTAATTCAAATTAATCTTCAATACTATCCTGGTCTGCCTTATGGAGTTTTACGACTCGAACGGTTTCAATTCTTGTATCACTTACTTTTTCGAAATGGAATTCTAAATGATTCCAGTAAAGATGTGTTCCTTGTTCGGGAATTGTTTCCAAAACATGTAATATAAAACCAGATAAGGTTTGATAGTCTTCACTTTCGGGAATTTGAAGAAAATAACTTTGGTTCAAGTCGTATATATCCAGTCGACCTTCAAAAATATATTCGTTATCGCTAATTTTTTCCTCAAGTAGCTCTTGGTCGTATTCATCAGAAATATCTCCTACAATTTCCTCTAATAAATCTTCTAAAGTGATGATGCCGGCAGTCCCGCCAAATTCATCAACGACCCAAGCCATATTTAATTTTTCTTTAATCATTTTTTTCATCAAATCTCTCGACGGGGTAAACTCATAAGTTACTGTAATTGGAAACATAATGCTATCTATATCCTTTGGGTTTTCAAGCAATTTTTGATGATGAACATAACCTTTAATTTCATCTATTGTTTTATCATAAATGATCAGTCTTGAGTTTTGCGATTCAATAAATTTGGACTTAAGTTGGTCAATAGAGGCATGTATATCCATACCTTGAATTTCGTTTCTTGGTATCATGCAATCTTTAACCTTTACAGAGTCAATGTTTAAAGCATTTTGAAATATTGTCTTATCAATTTCATCAGCTTCTGTAGTTTTGATATTGTTTATAAAATGTTCTAAATCCATTTTTGTAAAAACCTGTTCATTTTCTTCAGCCTTAATTCCAAATAAAAGGTTTAGAATAGAGTAGGACGTTTTAACCATAATCCAAACCAAAGGTGTAAGTAATTTTCTGGCAAAATGAAAGGGTAATGCGAAAGCAAATAACAAGGGCGTTGCCAGTGAACGAAAGATAGATTTAGGTAGATATTCGCCAAATATCAAAACAACGAGAGTTGATATAAGTGTAATGCTAAGCGATTTTAAAACTTCTTCATTCAAATGGATGTATTCATCAAGTATCCCTTCAAAATAAATACTGAAAATAACCAGAACTATATTGTTGCCTACCAGAATGGAGGCGAGAAAAATGGATGGCTTTTCAACATAGCCTGAAAGAATTTTCCCAATTTTACTACCTTTTTTCTTTTCGAGTTCAATTCTTAATTTATCAGAAGTTATGAATGCGATCTCCATTCCTGAGAAGAATGCAGAAAGTACGAGCGTAATAGTAATTATGATTAAGGTTACAAACATGATTAATTTAAGATTTTTTGGCTTCCAAATATTCCACTAACGGAGTCAATTTCCCAGTCTGTAAATTCCAGATTGGATTTGAATCCATATCCAATTATTATTTCATTTGGTGTGCTAATTTTTACAAATTTTTTTGAAAATATAATTCCTTCCTGCTCCTTACAAAAAAGTTCTTCGGTTTCTAGTTTTTCATTTCTGTAATTGTGAAGAACGACACTATCGGTTAGTGTAATCAATCTGTCTTTTTCTGAATAGGTGCCATATTGTGAATATAGTTGACTGCTGGCGCTTCCATTTTTATCAAAAAAATAAACTTCGATGCCATTATCAAAAATTCTTTTGGGTTGATTCGCATCTAAAACGTTTATCATATGAAATGCTTTTAGCTTCATTCTGATTACAGCTGAATCACTGTAGAATATTTCAACATTTTTTGCCTCCTCTTTTCCGACTTCTGTTTTAAGCTGGTAGGCTAAAATATCAGATTTCTTGTTGGTACAAGAAAAAAGCAGGGCAATAGTTACAATGAATACAAAAAGATTAAAAAATATATTTTTCATAATAAGTTGAGAAGCAATAGGCTTGAAATCTGTAGTTGGATATTGAACAAATTACACTTCAAATTATTTTTAAAATTTAATTAAAATGATGAATTTAGTAATAATGATTTTTGTTTAACAATTTAAATGTGTAGAGTATGGAGATTAAAATTCAATCGGTGCATTTTGATGCTGACGTGAAATTGCTTGAATTCATTGAAAAAAAAATTTCTAAGTTGCAAACCTTTTATGACCATATATTAGCTGTGGATGTAATCTTGAAGCTAGAGAATCATGGTCAGGTTCATGACAAAGTTACGGAAATTATTCTTACAGTGCCAGGAAATAAATTATTAGCAAAAGAAAATTGTAAATCATTTGAAGAGGGAACGGATCTGTGTGTTGATGTATTAAAAAGGCAATTAGTGAAATACAAGGAAAAACACAGAGACCATTGAAATATTTACAAAAATATCCAAAAAATATTTGTTATATCCTCAAATGAATGTATATTTGCATTCGCTTTTCAGATAGCATTTTTAAAATCGTTTTGAAAAGTAGAAAGTTCGTTGTTTTTGCATTTTAACTTTTGTTTATAAAACAAGCCGGCATAGCTCAGTTGGCCAGAGCACGTGATTTGTAATCTCGGGGTCGTGGGTTCGAATCCCTCTGCCGGCTCAAAAATAAAAGTTATAGGGGGCACGCCGAAGTTGGAGAGACGGGGCAGACTGTAAATCTGTTGCTTATGGCTGAGTAGGTTCGAGTCCTACTGCCCCCACCAAATTTCTTGCGGGAGTAGCTCAGTTGGTAGAGCATCAGCCTTCCAAGCTGAGGGTCGCGGGTTCGAGCCTCGTCTCCCGCTCGTTAATCAAGAAAAGAGAATCTTGTATTCTCTTTTCTTTTTGTGTTTAAAAAAATAAGCCGACGTAGCTCAGGGGTAGAGCACTTCCTTGGTAAGGAAGAGGTCGTGAGTTCAAATCT